>JAVXWK010000662.1:0-2649 GCA_032230575.1 Pseudonocardiales bacterium
AACGACGACCCGTCACGAACGCAAGGGCAACCTGATCACCGCGAACCTGGCGTTGTTCACCGACTCGACTCAGGGCCACTACGGCGTCGCGGGTGACATGGGTGTCGAGGGCCGCACCGAGCTGCGCCGCAACGGCAAGCTCGTCGACGGCACCCCGAACGCGGACGGCGGCACGTTCCAGGTGCCACCGGACAAGGCCCGCTACCGCCTGGAAGCCACCACCAAGACCGTTCAGGCGACGTGGGAGTTCGAGTCACGACAAGCCACCGGCCCGCTCCCCCTCACCGCCGTGAGGTTCGACGACCGCAACGGCGGCAACATCCCGTTCCGCCTCGACAAGACCACCACAGCCGGCCGAACCAAGAAGCTGACCGTGGACGTGTCCTACGACGACGGAACGACGTGGCAACCGGCGTCGTACGTCATGTCCGGCGATCGCGGAGTTCTGCTGAAAGTGAAATCCGGCCCGATCAGCCTCAAAACACGTGTGACGGACGTCAACGGCAACTCGGGCGAGCAAACCCTCATCCGTGCGTTGACATAAATTAGACGTGAGAACTCTGGAGGATGAGCGATGACGACCACCGCGACCCGGCCCCGCATCACGGTACGGCGGGTGGTCTTCACGCTCGTCCTCCTGAGCGTCACCACGCTGCTGTTCTGGATCCCGTTCGAGGGCCTGTTCGCCGCGAGCGCCGAATGGCCCGACCCGGTCCGCCCGATCGCCGCCGTCATCTTCGCGGCCGGAGCGATCTCGATGATCGTGCTGTTCACCCAGCGCAACTCGGATCGAGCCGCGCGCATCTCCCAGTTCCTGCTCGGCTTCGTCTGGATCGCGTTCGTCTGGACGCTCATCAGTGACGTCGTGAGGCTCGCGCTGGCGATCGGCGGCGTCGAGAACCCGTTCCGCTCCCGGTTCATCGCGGTCCTGCTCGCCGTCCTGATCGTCACCGTCACGGCGTACGGCGTCTACGAGGCCATGCGCGTCCCGCGGATCAAGCGCCAGGACGTCACCATCCCGCGCCTCGACCCGGCGTTCGACGGCCTGACCGTCGCGGTCATCACCGACACCCACTACGGCGCCATCAACCGCGCCAAGTGGTCCAGGGGCATGGTCGACGCGGTCAACGAGCTGGGCGCCGACGTCGCCGTGCACGTCGGTGACATCGCGGACGGCACCGCCGAGCAGCGCCTCGAGCAGGCCACCCCGCTCGGCGACGTGAACACGCCGCACCGCTTCTACATCACCGGCAACCACGAGTACTACTCCAACGCGCAGGGCTGGATCGACCTGATGACCCGCCTGGGCTGGAAGGCGCTGCACAACGAGCACGTGGTGCTCGAACGCGGCGACGCCCGCCTGGTGTTCGCGGGCATCGACGACATCACGGCCGACCACTCCGGCGAGCCCGGCCACGCTGCCGATCTCACCCTCGCGCTCAACGGCACCCACGGCAGCGACCCGGTCGTGCTGCTCGCGCACCAGCCGTCCGAGATCAAGAAGGCCGTCGACGCGGGCGTGGACCTGCAGCTGTCCGGGCACACGCACGGCGGGCAGATCTGGCCGTTCCACTACCTGGTGCGGTTGCAGCAGCCGGTGGTCGCGGGCCTGACCAGGCACAGCGACCGCACCCAGCTCTACACCAGCCGCGGCGCCGGCTTCTGGGGCCCGCCGATGCGCGTCTTCGCCCCCAGCGAGATCACGCTCCTCACGCTCAAAGCTCGGTGAGGTGCCCCGCGTCGTTGAACCGCACCAAGGCCGGTGACTCGCCCGTCGTGTAGCGGATGACGGTCAACGCCGCGTTGTCGTTGTTCAGCGTCAGCCAGCGCTCGGGCGGGGCGTCGAGCGCGTCCCGCACCAGCCAGCTGATCAGGAACGCGTGCGTCACGACCAGCACCGGACCGTCGCCGGGCCGGGCGAACCGCGTCTCGGCCTCGTGCGCCAACACCGGACCGCGCGTGCGTTCCGACTCCGGGAACTGGTCGAAGAACTCGTCGTGATCAGGGACGAAGTGCGGCACGAAGTCGTCCGCCGCCGCCTCCGCCCGGCAGGGCACCTTCAGCACGTCCGCGATGATCGACGCGGTTTCCACCGCTCGCGGCGACGGACTGTGGTGCACCGCCGCGAAACCCGTGCCCCGCAACCGTTCCGCGAGCAGTTCCGACTGCTTGCGGCCCCGTGCGGTGAGCCTCGACTCGTCCTTCGTCGCTTCGCCGTGCCGGACCAGATGAAGATCTCTCACGCAGTGCAGTCTGCCTTGATGGCCGAAGCGGCGTGATGGGCGTAGGTAGGTCCGGAGTTGTTCCAGTCCTGACCTCGCGTAAGAAGCTGCACGGTCAGATTTCCGCTGGCCTTGAACTTCCCCGCCGCGACCCACTGCCCGCGCTTGTCGACCTGCTTGATCGCGAACGATGCCGCCGGGGTGCCGCCGACACCGTTGCGGTCGAAGACGTAGTACACGGTCGGGTTACCCCCGACCTCCTCCAGGCTGCCGTTCGGGATGAACACCGAGACGTCGCACGAGCCGGAAGCGTTGAACGTCCACTGCCCGTAGGCGGAGGCGTCGTCGCGGCGCGAGTCGCCGGACATCGGGATCGAGACGAACGCGGAACCGCACTTGCCGTCGCCGTGGTCGACCCAGCCCTTGC
>JAVXWK010000669.1:0-5246 GCA_032230575.1 Pseudonocardiales bacterium
CGCCGAGCAGAACATCGAACGCACGTTGAGCTGCTAGATCTCCAGGTAGTCGAGGTTCGGTCCGCCATTGGCCGTGGTCGCCACCGCCCGGACCGTGTTCTCCCCCGCCTCGAGGTTCAGCGTCACCGTCACCGACTGCCAGGTGGTCCAGGCGCCGGTGCCCGCGAACGCCTGCTCGTCCACCGCGAGCTGGCCGTTGACCGAGATGTCCAGCGGCCGGTTCGCCTCCGTGCCGTTGGCGAACCGCAGCGTCACCTGGCGCGGACCCGCCGCCTCTGCCACGACCTTGAACTCGACCGCGGAGCCCGAGACGTTGTCGTAGTTGACGAATCCGGTGCCGGAGAAGCCCGCGTGGTTCGACTCCACGACGCCCTGGGTGAGGACGCCGTTCTCCGCCTCGTACCGGGTCTCGGGCGTGGGCTCGCCACCGCCACCGCCGGCATAGCCCGAACCGAGCCACGCCTCGTCGATTCGCAGCTGTGCCTTGCCCTGCGTCGAGGTCTTCTCCACGCGAATGTGCCGCGCGGTGGTGTTGGCGGGCAGGTCGATGAACTGCACACCGCGGTGGTTCGGCAGCGAGCCGGACTTCACGTTCATCCAATTAGTACCGTCGTTGGACGTGTAGACGTTGTAGTTCTTGATGCGCGCGGATCCTGAGGCCGGGTAGGTCGTCGAGTCCTCGCGCTGGTTCAACGCCACGTACGAGACCTTCTTGGCCGAGCCGAGGTCGAAGCGCAGCGACACCGTGCCCGCACCCGTTGCGTCCCAATAGGTCTGGTAGTTGCCGTCCGCCGCGGCCGAAGCCGGGTGGCCGGAACCGGAAGCCGACGCGCTCATCGTGTAGGACGACGGAGGAATGATCCCCTCACGCCCGGCTGTCTCGACCTTGAACACCGTGTCGTACTGGTCCCAGGAGGAGACCCCGTTCAGCGTCAGCGTGCCACCGGACTGCGCCCAAGACACCGCCGCGCCGGTCCGCAGGTTCGTGACGCGGGAGACCTTGTAGCCGTTGTCCCGCACCTTCAACGTGGAGCCGGATGGCTTGGTGATCACGTGGATGTAGTTGAGGTTCGGGTTGGCCTTCGACACGGTCGTCACACCGTGCGCGCCGTCGTTCCAGAACCCGGGCTTCAAGCCGCCGTTCAGGTACCCGCCACCGGCGGTGCCGCCGATCGACTCCCAGATGTCGCGCAGGTACGAATCGGTGAAGTTGTTGAACGTGGCTTGGTTCGAGGGGAACTTGCCGTTGACCATCGCGGTCTCGGCCATCAACGCCTTGACGTCGGACCCCGCGTTGGTGATGAGGCGACCCAGAGTCAGCTTGTAGTCGACGGTCGAGTTCGTGCCCGAGTACCACCACGCGCCACCGCTCGGCAGCTTGAAGCACGCCTCGATCAGCCGCGGCGCCGCCGTGTAGACCGCCTGCGGGTAGTCGTACGAAGGCGTCATGCCGGTCTTCTGCTCGTTGCTGATCGTGTCCATGATCGGCGTGTCCTCGTTGTTGTTGCTGAGGACCATGTCCGGGCGGTCCTTGCGGATCCGCTCATACAGACCGTTCTGCTCCCAGTACGCGTTGTCGTTGTCGATCCAGAACCCGGCGAGCTTCGGGTACCGCTGCATGACCTCGACGAAGTTGTCGTAGCTGAACTGCCCGAACCCGGGCCGCTCCTGCAGGTTGACCGTCTTGCCCTTGTACTTCGAGTACGCGGCCGAGTCGAGCCACTCGTGCCCGCCCTCGTTGTGCCACTGCGGGTCGTCGGTCATGTAGTTGATGACCTTGACGCCCTCCTTGTCCGCGGCGTCGATCAGCTCACCGAGGAAGTCGCGCTTCGCCGAGCAGGCGCCCGGAATCGACGACGGCCACGCCCGCGCGTAGCCGAGCCGCGAGTGGAACGACGCCAGCACCAGGTACTGCGCGTGCAGCTTCTTCGCCTCGTCCACCCAGTACTTGGCCGACCAGCCACCACCGGTGACGGCGGCTTCCCAGGCGCTGCAACTGGTGTAGCCCGGCGAGGTACGCATCCCCCAGTGCAGGAACAGCCCGGACGTCGACGCCCGCAGCCAGTCCTGCCGCGGATGCAGCACCTCGGCCTGCGCCGGAGTGCTCACGCCGGCAACGAGTAGAGCGGCGGTCATCAACACGCCGAGACGACGCAGTGTTTTGCGCACGAGCCAGCCTCCTGGTGGACGCCTCCTGCGGCGGTAGGAAGACGTGCTCGGTGTTACCGCGCAAAGGTCTACGCCACCTGGCGGCCGCGTTCAATAGGTCCTCGGAGGTATGACCGAGTTACATGCCCAACTGAATCGAAAAAGGCTCCAAATGAGCCGATGTCTCCTGTGGTTCAGCCGTGGGACGGATGGCCGTACAACCCGGCCCCGGCGATCTCCACCGACGTCAGGAACGCCGTCGACGCGATGTAGGAGGCCTCCACCAGTTCCGCGGTGTGCGAGAAGTCCAGCGGCGTCATGGCCTGCACGGGCGGCCCCGGCAGGTACAGCACGGGCGCGTGCTGCGACGCCAGCTCCACCTCCAGCACGGCTTGGTTCCGCATGCCCAAAGTCGCCCAGAACAACAGGGTCTCGGCCAGCGTCTCCGGCACCGTCGGCAGATGCCCGGGAAACGCACAATCCAGCACCACCAACGACTGGGCGCCCATCGCCAGCGCCTGCCGGATCGGCACGTTCGCCAGCACGCCGCCGTCGTAGAGCACCCGGTCCCCGATGCGCACGGGCGGGTACACGCCCGGAATCGCCGCGCTGGCCAGGATCGCCGGGACCAGCGAACCGGAAGTGATGTTGACGGCCTCGCCCGTCACGCAGTCCACCGACACCGCGCCGAACGGCAGCGTCAAATCCGCGAAATCAGCACACCCGTCCAGCCCCTCGGCCAGCACGTCCGCCAGACCCGTGTTCGGGAACAGGTAGGTCTTGTGGGTCCGCAACGACCGGAGCTGCGCGATCGGCCCGCCGGGGAACACCCGCTGCCGGGTCATCCCCTCCCACATCACGGCCAGCCGCGACGGGGCCTTCTCCGGGTCCAGGGCGAGCAACGACCCGTTCACCGAGCCGACCGAGGTGCCGACGACGAGATCGGGGCGCACGCCGTGTTCCTGCAACGCGCGCAGCATCCCCACCTGCGACGCGCCGAGGCTTCCTCCGCCACCGAGCACGAAGGCGATGGGGGTGGGCAAAGAGATCGTCACGAGCAGAACGTACAAGAAGGCCCTGGAGACAGCACGCCGGCCGGAGCGTGCGCGGCCGAACCCGTGCAGCGCTGGAAGATCTGGGCGGCCCGCCCGTGTTCGCCCAAAAAGGACCAAGCCTCGGCCTGCGCCAGCACGTGCCCGGTCGACAGGGCGATCTCCAAAGCCTCGTCCAGCAACGACTCCTGTCCCAGCACCGACAGCGTTGTCAGCGCGCGGGCGTGGATCACCCGGAAGCCGCGCGCCACAGCCAGTTCCAGCGCCAGGTACGCGTGGCGGGCGGCCTCCACGGGATCCCCGGCGGCGATGAAGGCGCGCGCGAGCGAGACCCTCGACCAGGCCTCCTGGTAGGCGACTGAGCGGTCCACGGCCACGGACACCGCGCGGGTCAGCGAGGTGATCGCCAGGTCGTGCCTGCCCACGTGGCGCTGCACGTTGCCGATGACGTCGAGCGCGCGCAGCAGGTAGTGCGAGTTCGCGGACGCGCGGAGAGCCTGGTCGCGCAGCCGCAGCGCCACCGCCATCGCCTCGGCCGACGCGCCTGTGTCCAGGTGCAACAGGGATTCGTCGTGCAGCGCGCACAGTTCCCAGTGCGGCACGCCCGCGGCACCGGCGGCGGCACGGGCGATCAGGTCGCGGGCGCGCGGCACGTCGCCCAGGGCCAGGGCGATCTCGGCCGTCCAGCCCAGAGCGGGGATGTCGTCGGGCATCAGCTCGAGCGCCTTGTCGTAGTGCGCCATCGCCTCGGGCAGGTCGCCGATCGCGACGAACGCCGGGCCGACAATGATCATCATCAGCGCCGTTTCCGGCGTGCCGACCTCGTGCGCGGAAGCCTCGCGGTAGACCTCCAGCGCCTTCACCGGGTAGCCCTGCACCACGTAGCAGGCGCCGAGGTTGTGCATCGCCCGGTGCGCGCCGACCAGGTCACCGGCCGCGCGATACAGCTCCGCCGCACGCGTGTAGTGACCAACCGCGCTTCCGGCCTCCGATCCCATGATCGCGGTGCCGATCGCGGACTCCATCGTCGCCTGGCCGAGCAGGTCCCCGTCCCGCTCGGCCTGCCGCAACGCCGCCGTCGACACCGCCTGGGCGGTCTGGTGGTCGCTGCGCAGCCAGAGGTAGCGGCGCAGCGCGTCGGCCATGTGCCAGCAGCCGCTCAACGCCAGCGCCACCATGGTGTCCCGCTCACTGTCCAACCAGGACAGTGCGGCCGAACGACTCGACCAGGTTCGCGATCTCCAGGGCCGCCACGCAGGACCCCGCCGTCGCCAGCGTCTCACCCAGCAGCGCGGCCGCCGCGTGCACGGTGAAGTCGTTGCGCGGCAACAACCACAGCAGCCGGAACAACCGCGCGGGCCCCGCCGCCAGCTCGCGGTAGGAGAGATCGAAAGCAGCCGACACCACCCCGCGCTGATCGCCGCGGATCGACAGCAACGACAGTCGATCGTCTCCCTCCAGCGCCGCAACGGCATCCGCCACCCGGTCCCGCGAGGCCGCCAGGTTCGCCGCCGCGACCCGCAACGCCAGCGGAAGGTGCCCGCACAGCCGCGCCAGCGACGCGACCGCCTCCGGTTCGGCCAACGCTCGCGCCGGACCCAGCATCCGTCCGATCAACGCGGCGGACTCGGGTGGCGTCAGTACGTCCAGCTCCAGCCGATGCGCGTCGTCGACTGCCATCAGCCCACGCAGATCGTTCCGGCTGGTCACGACGACGACACAGCCAGGACTGCCGGGCAGCAACGGCCGCACCTGGTCCTCACTGACAGCGTTGTCGAGCAGCACGAGCATCCGCCGCTGTGCCAGCACCGATCGGTACAGCGCGGCCTGCTCCAGCTCGTCCCCAGGTACCTGCGTGATCCCCAACGACCGCAGAAACCCTGACAGCGCCTCGGAAGACGTGATCGGCGGCGCGTCGTCGAAGCCACGCAGGTTCACGTCGAGCTGACCGTCCGGAAAGGACTCACTGACCCGATGCGCCCAGTGCACGGCCAAAGCCGTCTTGCCCACGCCCGCCACACCCGCGATCGACGTGATCACCACGGT
>JAVXWK010000782.1:0-10840 GCA_032230575.1 Pseudonocardiales bacterium
AGCTCGCACAACGCGACGAAGCGCACGAGCTGGCGGTGCGCGTCGCCGAACACAGCGAAAAAGATGCTGCCGCGCGTCGTCTCACGGAGCTGTACGCGAAGTCGGTTGAGCAATTGGGCGCGGACAAGGCGCCGGTCAGACTGGGCGGGCTCTACGCGCTGGAGCGTCTGGCTCAGGACGACCCCAGCCAGCGCCAGACCATCGTGAACGTCTTGTGCGCTTATCTGAGAATGCCGAACGGCGTGGAGCAGGACACCGAATCTCCGGCGCCCGACGAAAGTCGTCGACGTGAGGAGGAGAAGCTCGTCAGGTCAACTGCGCAGCACATTCTCAAAGCACACCTCACGCCACGTTCGGAGGCGACGGGTGGTGCGCCGGACGAGTTCTGGCCGGGAATCAACCTGGATCTCAGCGGTGCAACGCTGGTCGACTTCTCACTGGCCGGCTGTGTCGTCAACACCGCCGAATTCAAGGCGGCAACATTCGTTGGTGATGCACAGTTCGAAAGGGCGACGTTTGAGGGTGCCGCCGGCTTCGCAGCCTCGACGTTCGTCGAAGTCGCGGACTTCCGCGAGGTCAGCTTCACGGGGCCGGCATCTTTCCGGTCGGTGACGCTGAAAAGTTATGCGGACTTCAACGATGTTCGATTCAATAAGGATGTCGCCTTCGATGACCTGATCGCGGAAAACTACTTCTGGAAGGTCTCCTTCGGCAGGATCCGTTTCAGTGGAGACGCTTCATTCAATCGCGCCAGATTTGCCCGGGAAGTCAGCTTCGACGCGTCTGTGTTCGCAACACGTGCCAGCTTTGAGGAAGCGCGTTTCGAACACCGTGCCTCATTCGTGGCCGTTGAGTTCGATGGCGGCGCAAACTTCTTCGGTGTGGAGTTCAAGGATCTTGCGAACTTCGACTCGTGTGTGGCGCGATCCGGCTGCAGGTTCTGGGATGTGGTGTTCGGTGGGGATGCATATTTTCGTGGCGCGCATTTCGATGGATCCGTCGACTTCTTGGCAAGCGAGATCATGGCGCCGATCATGGTTTCCCCCGCAGAGTTCAAAGGCGGAGCCTATTTTTCGCAGGCGACTTTCGCGGGAGACCTGATATTTGCGGAGAGCGCCTTCGCTGAGCCTCCTGACTTCGAGGAGGCTCAGTTTCCGGCAGGTCCGCCGAAGAACCTTCCGTCAGGAGTCAGACCGCGCGCAGTCGCTGAGCCACCGCCGTCACCCCGGCCTGAGCCTCGGCCCGGTCCACCCGAGTCGACTCCCCACCAGCCACCACGTGGTCGCCGGCCACCCACACGTCCGTGACCCGCCGCGACCCCGACCCCCACACGAGGTTCGCCAGCAGCTGCGCATCCGGCGCATCCACCCCGGTGGCGAACGCGGGGTCATCAGCGGCGATGTGCACGACATCGCCCCAGCGCCCGGCCTCCAGCGACCCGATGTCGTCGCGCCCCAGTGCCGCCGCCCCGCCCCGAGTGGCCATCAGCAACGCCTGCGCCGCCCCGAGTGCCGTCGCGTCCATCGTGGAGACGCGCGCGAACATCGCCGCCAGCCTGGCTTCCTCGAACAGGTCCAGGTCGTCGTTCGACGCCGGGCCGTCGGTGCCGAGGCCCACGTTCACCCCCGCCCGCAGCATCGCCGGCACCCGCGCGATGCCGGACGCGAGTTTGGCGTTGGAGCCGGGGCAGTGCGCCACGCCGACGCCGTACGACGCGTAGAGCGCGATGTCGTCGTCGGACAGGTGCACGGAGTGTGCGGACAGAACCCTTCCGCCCAGCACGTCCGAGGCCTTGAGCAGCGCGGGCACCGATCCGTACTCGGCTCGCTGCGCGATGTCCTCTTCCGGTGACTCGGCGACGTGCACCATCAGCAACGCGTCGCGTGCCCGTGCCTCCTCGGCCACAGCCGTCAGCATCGGCGGCGTCAGCGTGTAGGCGGAGTGCGGTCCGAAGGCCAGTTCGATCCGCTCGCCGGGCCCGAACCGCAGCCCGTCCGCGTCGATCCACCTGGTGATCTCGTCGGTCATCGACTGCCACGACAGGCCGGGCAGGTCGAGAATCGCCGAACCGAACACCACTCGCGACCCGGCGGCCAGAATCGAGGAGACCAGCTCGGGGCCGTGGAAGTACATCTCGGCCGAGGTGGTGACGCCGTGCCGCAGCATCTCCACGGCACCCAGCAACATGCCGGTACCGACATCGGCGGCGGTCATCCGCGCCTCGTTCGGCCACATCTGCTCCTTCAGCCACCGCAGCAGCGGCAGGTCGGAGCCGAGGCCGCGCAGCACCGTCATCGGGCTGTGCGCGTGCGTGTTCACCAGGCCGGGCAGCAGGATCCCCGACAACGAGCGGACCTCGCCGTCAAAAGCAGGAGCCGAAGCAGCCTCACCCACATAGGTGATTCGACCGTCGACCACGTCCACGACGGCGTCCCGCAACACGGAGCAGGACGAGTCGCAGGGCAGGACCACCGGGGCGTGCAGACGCAGTGACATGCGGAGAATCCTGCCATTGTGACGCCGATCACAAGCACGCATACATCCGCTACGCGTGGGAATCCTGCCTCCGTCGGGTGCGGACCGACCCCCAGGGTCCGCCCCGACCAAAAACTTGTCTCTGACCAAAGGGCTCGCCGAGCACGAACCGGCGGGTCCTTTGTGCTTCCCGAGCAACCATCATGAGAGCAGGGACGTCACATGATCATGTCGAAGAAGCCGTGCACGTCCAGTGGAGACTTCCGGCGAGCGCAGAAGCCCGCCACCCCCAAGCCGCCGACGCGGCGCTGAGTTGGCATGATCACACTCGCACGGGACCGGGCGTGATCATGCGGAGGCATCAGTGGCCGACATCGACCCTCAGAACGACGACCAGTTCAGCGATGCCGAGATGACGCAGGAGTTCGACGTCATCCGCGACGAGCGCTAAGCCAGCGGCAGCTCGACGCGAACCGTCCATCCAGTCGGTTCGCGTCGGCCTGCGGAGAACGTGCCGCCCAGCAGCTCCACGCGCTCACGCATGCCGACGAGTCCGTAACCTCCTGAGCCACCAACGGGAACGCCCGAGGCGACGCCGTCGTCCACCACGCTCAACAGCAGCACACCGTCGCTTGAGGACAGTGAGACGTCCACTGAGGACACAGCAGAAGCGTGCTTCTGAGTGTTGGTCAACGACTCCTGCACCAACCGCAGCACCGACCGCGCCAGCTCCTGCGGCACGGCGTCCTCCAGGTCGAACGACAACCGCACCGGCAGCCCGGCCTCGGAAGCCAGCGCCCGCACGTCGTCCATCAACGACGAGGACGCGGCCGGACCGGCAGCGTCTCCGTCCCGCATCGTCCCGACCAGACGGCGCATCGCCGTCAGAGCCTCAGTTCCGGACGCCGCGATCGACGGCAGCACATCCACTTCGCGGTTGAGCTGACCCGCCTGCGCGTGCACGACGATGGCCGTCACGTAGTGCGCCACGACGTCGTGCAGCTCCCGCGCCAACGCCATCCGCTCGGCGTTCTGCGCTGCCGCAACGGAAGCAGCCAGTTGAGACGCGCGCTCGGCGTCGCGGGCCCGGAAGTACAGCCCGGTGCCTACCGACAGCACGAGCAGAACACCGCCGGCGACCGAGAAGTTGAACGTGTCCGGGCTCCACTGGCCGTACTCGACCGGCGCCACGATCGGCCATCCCAGCACCTCCGCGGCCCCCATCGCCGCGAGCACCAGCAGGGTTCCGGCCACCGAACGGGTGCGCGAGGACTCGCGGACGAGAATCGCGACGGTCGCCATCGCGGCTCCCGTCATCGAGATGTTCGCGCCGCTCGCGAAGAGGTGCGGCGAGATCGCCACGCCGAGAAGCCGCATGTAGACGGCCACGCAAGCGATTGCGAACGAGATCGCGAGCGCCGCGTCGAACGGCCTGCGGGGTGCCAGCACGGCGATCGCGCAGATCACCAGCACGCCTGGTACCTGCCACCACGCGAGACCTTTGTCGATCGAACCGGTCTCCAGCAGGGCGATCACGGTGAGCGAGAGCGCCAGCGGCCACTGGCGTTTGGCGAGCAACCGCCAGTTCAGTTCCGTGCTCTCCACGCGGTACACGGTAAAGCCGGAAGGCTGATCCCGCGTCCGACTCGGGGCTACCCCGGCATCAGCCAGAAGGCTGAGTGGGCGACCTGCGGAAATACCCTCCCGGCGGATGCCGGATCACGCCCCGGTCACGGACTCTGGAGTGCAGTCGGGGAAACGGAGGACGCCATGTTGTCAGTTGTGTTCACTTGGGCCGCAGCGGTGGTCGGTCTGCTGGTGCTCGCTCTCATGGCCCTGTCGGGCGTGATGATCGACTCTCAGCGATAGGAAACCCGGGGTCCAGCGTGTGATGGGGAAGTCAGACGCTGGTCAGGGAATGTTGCTGGCGGAGCAGCTCCGCCAGCCCGCTCGTCGGTTGTGGCCGGGTCTCGTCCAACGCGGCCGTGAAGCGCGCCGGAGCACCGGTCCGTGCGCGCGCCGCGGCTGCGGTGTCCAGCCGGAACGCGGGACGTGCGGCGGACGGGCGTTGGCGAGAGCGCAGCCACGCGAGGCGGTGCAACGCTTCCGCGTGGTGGTCCGTGATGGTGACGGACGCCTTGTCGAACGAGTGCAGCACTGCCGCGTTCAGGTGAACGGTCGCGAGGTCCCGCCACAGCGTGCGTTCGGACGTCGTGTCCAAACCCAGCGCGTCGGCGACCTCACGCGCCACACCGTACGCACCTTCCTCAGCCAGTGAGCGCGTGCCGATCTCGGCACCCACGAACCAGGAGTTGAACGGCGCCGCGGGGTAGTGCACGCCGCCGATCGACAGCTTCATGTTCGAGATCACCGGAACCGCGTGCCAGCGCAGGCCCATCTCGCCGAACCACGGCAGGCTCGGGTGCTCCAGCGGAACCTCGTGCACGATCTCGGACGGCAGCGTGAACAGCCGCGGTCCCTCGTGCTCGGTCTCCACCACCAACGGCAGCAGGTCGAAGCGCGAACGACGGGCCGGCGGCCGCCATCCCATGCCCTGCATGGTTTCCGTGAACTGGGTGTAGCGGCGGTCCCCCATCCCGTCGGCGTACCCGGCGTACCGGATGAGCTGCTCGTTCCAGATCACCGGACCCGGCGAGCCGGGCGCGTCCGGCGCGAAAACCGTTACCAGCGGCCGGATCTCGCCGCTGTTCGTCGCCAGCCGCAGGTGTTCCACGCACTCGCCGGCGACTGCGGCGGCATTGCGGTAGCCGCGCAGATCGCGGACTTTCAGCCGGCGCCACGGAACACCTGAGGTGCACCAACCGGAATCTCGCAACGCGATCCGCGCGCCGTACGCGAGCTCGTTGGTGGTGTGGCGGTAGGTTCCGGTCTCGGCGATCTCGGCGCGCACCTGGGCGATGCGGGCGGACAGCGAGCCTGCGTCGGAGTGCGCCGCGTGGAACATGCGGACGAACTCCTCCGCGACGGGGAGGACGTCGGGGGTCACGGAGCGAGACGCTAAGGCCGGAACGGGCTCACGCGTCACTGCCACTCGGGGCATTTCGGGTGATCAACACCCGCCACTCGATCGAGTGAACGCTAGACCCACTGTGTTCACTCGATGGGCTTGAGACCTCGATCAGGTGAGGTCGTTCCGCTTGAACATCAGATCGTGCGAAACGCGGTCCTCGTTCACAGCACGCTGCTCGAACTTCGTGACGGGCCGCCAGTCCGGCCGAGGCGCCCAGCCGTCGTACATGTTGGTCAGCAACCGCTCGCCGGAACACACCTCGAGCATCTGGTCCGCGTAGTTCTCCCAGTCCGTCGCCAGGTGCAGCACGCCACCCGGCTCGAGACGCGAAGCCAGCAACGACACGAACTCCGGCTGCACCAGCCGGCGCTTGTGGTGCTTCTTCTTCGGCCACGGGTCCGGGAAGAAGATCCGCACGCCGTGCAACGACGCCGGCGCGATGTGGTCGGTCAGCAGGTCGACGGCGTCACCGCGCAGCACGCGCAGGTTGTCGAGCCCGCCGAGGTGCTCGCCGCGCAGCAGCAGCTGGGCGAGACCGGGCTTGTAGACCTCGACGGCCACGTAGTTGAGCTCCGGCGCGGCGGCAACGAGCTGCGAGGTCGTCTCGCCCATGCCGGACCCGATCTCCAGCAGCACGGGCGCGGAACGGCCGAACCACGTGTCGAAGTCCAGCGGCCCCTCGGGCAACGACTTCACGTCGTTGCCCATCTTCTCCCAGTACGTGTCCCAGGCACGCTCCTGCCCCACGGTCATGCGCTCGCCGCGCTGGACGAAGCTGACGATGGAACGGGGGAACTCAGGGCTGGTCACGACCGGACAGTCTAGGCAATCAGTTCGATGTCCTCGATCTGAGCACGCAGGTCAGCCACCGTGAAGTCGATGGGCTGCGGATGCCCTGGCCCGCGGTGCGCGGGGACGAGGTCGACAAAGCCCTTGTGGCGGTCCGTGAACTGCACTGTTGTCGGTGTGGCAGGCCCGTAGACACCGCTCTCGGACGGCACGAACTCCCAGAACCCGACCTCGCCGAAGTCGACCCACGGCACGAACACCCAGCCGGGACGTGACGAGAGCAACTCGCTCACCGCGTCCTCCACGGCGTGACCTGCGGCACGGGAAGGCAGACGACCGCGGTCCAGGGCTCGCAACCACCAGGGTGCGGGCGCGTCCTCGACGGAACGCACCGCGCGGTACATCGCGAGCACTTCACTTTCGGGAGCGCGGTTCACCCAGGAACGGCGCGCTTCTGCAGGGGTGAGGGCGATTTCGGCAGGGTTGGGAGCTTCGAGTGCACTTGCCCACTCGAGGCCGAGCATTGCTTCCACACGGACCACTGGCCACCTCCGCAGCGGGGATAGCCCAATTGAACTCGAATCCAAACGCCAGGGATGTCCAGAAAGTGCCATTTCATAGCTTGTTAACACCACTCTTACGCAACGTGTGACCCCAGGCACGTTGCGCTGCGGGATGGAAACACGATGTAGCTGACGTGCCCCTGCTTCCCGCGCTCGCCGTCGCGCTGCCGTTGCTGCTCGCCGTGCAGACGATCGAGGAGCAGGAGTGGCACCTCGACGCGCTCGACATCTACTCGGCGCAGGACCAGGCACGGGGTGACGGCGTGGTCGTCGCGGTGATCGACTCCGGCGTCGACGCCAAGCACCCCGACCTCGCCGGACAGGTCCTGCCCGGTACCGGCTTCGGCAGCTCCAAGGGCACCGACGGCACGACCGACACCGACGGCCACGGCACCGGGATGGCCGCGATCATCGCCGCGACCGGGAAGAACGGCGGCGCGCTCGGCATCGCGCCCGGTGCCAAGATCCTCCCGATCTCGAGCTCCGAGAAGGAGCAGTTCTCGCTCGACGTCGTCGCGGAGAGCATCAGGTGGGCGGCCGACCACGGCGCCAAGGTCGTCAACATGTCGCTGGGCTTCTCGAGCTCGATGACACCGAGCCTGGTCAAGGCCGTGAACTACGCGGTCGAGAAGGACGTCGTCCTCGTCGCCGCCACCGGCAACGACGGCAAGGAGGTCTCCGCGCCGGCCAACATCGGCGGCGTGATCGCGGTTGCGGGCACGAACCGCGAGGGCAAGCCGTGGAAGTCGTCCAACGTCGGCGCGGACACGGTGCTCGCGGCGCCCGCGGAAGGCATCGTCACGGCGGCGCCGGAAAGCGTCTACGCCAGCGGTTATGCCGAGATGGACGGCACGAGCGCGGCGTCGGCGATCGTGTCCGGAGTCGCGGCGCTGGTGCGGGCGAAGCACCCGGAGATGCCGGCGAAGGACGTCGTCAACGCGTTGATCAAGACCGCCAAGGACATGGCGGAACCCGGCCGTGACGAAACGACCGGATTCGGCATGGTCAACCCGATCGGTGCGCTCACCGCACAACTCCCGCCGGTGGCGCGGAACCCGTTGCTGCCGGAGCCGAAACCCTCGACCGCGCAACCGACTCCGACGCTCATGGCGCAACGGCCCGCGCAGCCTGTCGCCGCGGCGAAGGACAAGCTGCTGTTCGTCGCCGGCGTCGCGGGAGGAACCGCGCTGATGACGGGCCTGCTGATCGCACTGCCCGCCATCAGGTCACGCAGACCGAAACCGGTCAGTGCGCGTGATATTCCACCGACTCCTTGGTGAGCTGCATGAAAGCCTCCTCCAGCGACCCGCGCTGAGGGCTGAGCTCGTGCAGCACGATCTGGTTCTCCGCCGCGATCTCCCCGATCTGCTGCGCAGGAACCCCGTGCACCACAAGGGCTCCGTCGACGGCGTCCTCGGTGACCGTCGCGTGCGCCACGAGAATCTCGCGCAGCTTCACGGCCTGCGGTGAGCGAACCCGGACGTGGTCCTGCGTGGCGTCGCTGATGAACTGCTCGGTCGTGGTCTGCGAGATCAGCTGGCCCCTGCCGATGACGATGAGGTCCTGGGCGGTCTGCGCCATCTCCGAGAGCAGGTGGCTCGACACGAACACCGTGCGGCCCTCGTCCGCGAGCCGGTGCATGAACTGCCGGATCCAGAGGATGCCCTCCGGGTCGAGGCCGTTGACCGGCTCGTCGAACAGCAGCACCTCGGGGTCGCCGAGCAACGCGCCCGCGATGCCGAGCCGCTGGGACATGCCGAGCGAGAAGCCGCCCGCCTTCTTGTGGGCGACCTCGGTGAGGCCGACGATCTCCAGCACCTCGGTGACCCGGCTGACCGGGATCTTGTTGGAGACGGCCATCCACTTGAGGTGCGAGCGAGCGGAACGGTTGGGGTGCACCCACTTCGCGTCGAGCAGCGCGCCGACCTTGCGCAGCGGCTGCTTGAGCTCGGAGTAGTACTTGCCGTCGATCGTGACGTCCCCGCCGGTGGGTGTGTCCAGGCCGAGGATCATCCGCATCGTCGTGGACTTGCCCGCGCCGTTCGGGCCGAGAAAGCCCGTGACCCGACCGGGCCTGACGGTGAACGAAAGGTCGTCGACCGCCTTCGTCTGGCCGTAGTGCTTGCGCAACCGCACTGCCTGGATCATGACCTCTCCCGTTCGCTCGAAAGACTGATCAGGACCTGGGTCATCCCCCCGAAGGACGACCCAGGTCCTGCTCCCCCTCATTCGGTCACGCGTCTCGCCTCTTGGCGACGACCAGCGCGACCACCAGCAGCGCGACGGCGATACCGGCGTAGTAGCCGAGCGAACCCCACTGGCTCAGCTTGTAGACGACTGCTTCCGCGGCCTCGGACTCGGCCTGGCTGGGCGGGTTGACCGCGAGGAAGTGGTCCGCGTTCATGAACGGCAGCCACGCCTGGATCTTGACGCCGACCTTGGGAATGATCCCGACCAGGTTCTCCAGCAGCATCGACCAGACCAGCAGGATCGCCACGGCACCGGCGGTCTGGCGGACCAGGATCCCGACGGCGACCGCGAGGATCGCGCCGATCGCGAACATCAGGCCGACGCCGGCGACGTTGCGCCACTCCGCGCTTGAGTTGATCGCGAGGTCGGCGCTCGGCTTGATGACCTTCGCCATCGCCCACGAGCCGAACGCGACGACCTCGCCGATCACCCCGGCCACGACCGCGACCACGGCGGTCTTGGCGACGAGCGCCGACGTGCGGTTCGGCACCGCGAGGAACGTGGCGCGAATCGTGCCGAAGCGGTACTCGGTGGTGACCGCGAGCGCGCCCAGCACCAGCACCACGACCAGCGCGAGCCGGCTGCCCGCCTGCGTGAGGTCCACGCTCACGGTCTCGGCGTTGGCGGCGAGCAGAGCCGAGAAGCCGACGGCCATCGCGATCGCGAGCGCCGCGCACCAGTAGGGCGAACGGGTCGAGAAGAGCTTGATTCTCTCAACGGCCAACAGGGTCATCAGACTCACTTCCCGATCTCTGCGTGGTACTCGACAGCATCGCCGGTCAGCTGCATGAACGCCTCTTCGAGCGAGCCGCGCTGCGGGCTCAGTTCGTGCAGGACAACACCGTTCGCAGCGGCGATGTCCCCGATCTGGTCACTCGTGGCACCCGATACGGACAACGCGCCATCCACGTCGTCACGAACCGTGAAGCCCTTGTCGACGAGCAGCGGGCCGAGCTTGAACAGCTGAGGACTGCGCACGAGGACCGAGTTACCCGTTGAGCGGTCGATGAACTCCGCCGTGGAGCTCTGCGTGATCAGCTTCCCCCTGCCGATCACCACGAGCTCGCCGGCCGTCAGCGCCATCTCGGACAGCAGGTGGCTCGATACCAGGACCGTGCGGCCCTCGGCGGCGAGGTTCTGCATGAACGTGCGGATCCAGAGGATGCCCTCGGGGTCCAGGCCGTTGACGGGCTCGTCGAACAGCAGCACCTTCGGGTCGCCGAGCAGTGCCGCGGCGATCCCCAGCCGCTGCGACATGCCGAGCGAGAACCCGCCGGCGTTCTTGCCCGCCACCTGGGTGAGGCCCACGGCGTCGAGGACTTCGCCGACGCGCTTGTCGGGCAGCCCGTTGGACTTCGCGAGCCACCTGAGGTGGGCTCGCGCCGACCGGTTGGGGTGCACCCACTTGGCGTCGAGCAGCGCACCGACCGTCCGCAGTGGACGGTTGAGCTCGGCGTAGGGCTTCCCGTCGATCAGCACGCGGCCTGCCGTCGGTCGGTCGAGCCCGAGGATCATCCGCATCGTGGTGGACTTGCCGGCGCCGTTCGGACCGAGGAATCCGGTCACCCGTCCAGGCTGGACGGTGAACGACAGGTCGTCGACCGCGACCGTCCTGCCGTATCTCTTGGTGAGGCCGACTGCCTCGATCATTGGCTTTCCCCTCTCGGTGATGGGATCACTCTGTCCCTCCGAGGGGTCCTGCCACATCGGCCTGCGGTCTGCGCGTGCGTCA
>JAVXWK010000791.1:0-4063 GCA_032230575.1 Pseudonocardiales bacterium
GCCTACGTCGCCGGATTCGGCAACGGTATGCGCGACGCCTGGCACAGCGCGGTTCGACGACAGGCCGTGCCGTACGACGCGCAGTTCCGGCAGCAGTGGCTGGGCGAGCCGGTCGGCAAGCGCGCGGTACTGCGCGGCGCGTTGACCCTGACCGAGCTGCGCACGTCGACGCTCAAGGGGCAGGCGGCAACCACAACGAAGTGGTTCGGCCGCGTCGTCCTGTGGCTGGTGACGTCCGTGCTGGGCCTGTTCGAGATCGTGGCGATCATCATGGCGGCGACCGGCGGGTGGCCCGGCGTCGGCCAGACGATTGCCGGACTGCTCGTCTTCACCGTGCCGTTCCTGGCTTTCCTCACCTGGACGGTGCTGGACCTGCGTCGTTTTCAGAGGTTGCGGCGCACCGCTTCCGCCTCGCTCGTGCGTCCCTGAACCTCGTACAGCTCAAGCGCCCGAGCCCACTGCTCCCGCGCCTCCCCCAACTCCCCGCACGCTGCGTGCACGTCACCGAGGTTGGTTCTGTCTGTGTGAAGTGACCGCATTTGTCCGTCGGTCGTGACCGCACTGCCTGCGGTCACGGTGGGTGTGTTCGTGGCATGTGGGCGCAGTAGGTCAGGATGGCCGGCATCGGCCGGCACTTTGATGGAGCGGGTCCAGCGAGTTCGGTCGCGTGTTCTGGGACACCCATCGCCCCGGTCGACTGTGGGGATCCGACGCCTCAGTCTGGGCCGATCACGCAGAACTCATTGCCTGCCGGGTCTTGGAGGACCCGTGTCGTCCACTCGCCGGCCTCTGTGATCGTGAGGGACTTCGCGCCGGCAGCGATCATCTCGTCGACCATCGGCACGGCATGCTCGACAAACAGGTCGAGGTGTGTTCGGACCTTCGTGGTCTTCGCTTCGGGAACCCTCTGGAAGGTCAGGTGCGGCGGCCCATCGGCGCCGCTGGGCCGGTCAATCGTGACGTAGGGTCCGCCTTCAGGGCCCGGACGTCGCACGTAGCCGAGGAACCTCTCCCAGAAGGCGGCCACCTGATCGGGGTCTGGGCAGTCGATGGTGATGCCGATCTTCATATGTGAACTCTCGATTGCGTCAGGTGGGGGCGTGCGGTGGGAGGATGCGTAGCGCTCCGATTGAGGGAGCGCCGACGCCTCCGACGTCGAAGGTAGAGCGTCACAACGCCGAGTGCGGTCACTTCTCACCAACATCGTTCATGCTCTTGATCGGCAAGTGCGGTCACAACTCACGAACATTCGCGGTCGGTTCTCGCGGACAAAACCACCGAGGTGGTGCGGCACAGTGGCTTCCTCGTAGGAGTTGTCCAGCACCCGGTACAACACCAGCGCCTCGCGATAGTGCGCCACGGCATCGGCTTGACGCCCGTCGTGGTGCGCGACATGTCCAAGACTGTCCAAGGGTCAGGTCCCGGCTTCTGCTTTGTACCCAGGAGTTGCGTGAGGGCGCGGACGAGCGGGTCGGGAGTCGTGCTGGCCGCCGACGACTCGACTCGGCGGCCCGGTCGATGATGGAACTGCTGCGCGCACCGATCACGTACGGACCGAGCAGGTCCTGTGGCCCTACTTCGGATGCATCGGCGAACGAAACAGGGCCCCGTCGCTCGACGGGGCCCTGTTGGCGGAGAGCACGGGCGTCTACTCGGTGAACTTGTCGGCGAAGTAGACGGCGCTCGCGAACATCAACAATCGGCGCGGCGGCCGCAGCACTTCGAGCGAGGCCCCAGCGAGCGCCAGGTGCCTGATGCCGAGCAAGAGCCCGAGGATCGAGAGGTCCACCGCGGGAGCGACGAGCGGCGCCACCCAGACCGGCACACCCAACCGAAGGCCCAAGCTCAGCACGTTGCCGAACCCGAACAAAAAGGTCAGCCCCACGACCGAGGCCATGATCACCGTGACCGCGCGGACGACGAGATCTCCTGCACCACGTTCCGCTTGGCCGTTCATCGCCCACCCCGCGGTTCGTCCACGACGAAGCTGCTCTCAAGCATCAACTTGCCGGTCAGGCGCCTGGCCGAAGCAGTGAGCAGGTCTGCGTGGTGCCTTGCCGGGGGCACCAAACTCGAAGGCCCTTGACCTCAACCAGATCAAGGGCTTTCGTCGTTGAGTCCGTTCATCAGCGCTCCACTTTGAGCTGACAGTGTCCACGCAGTTACGTAAGGTAGCCGAGTGGGCGTGCCCGGCGAGCCGAGCGGAGGCAACGTGGTCACCGGCACCTACCGATGGGGCCTGCTGTTCCGCACCCTCTGGCTGGCGGCGTTCACCCCGATCCTCATCGGCCTGCTGGTGGCAGGGATCGTCGGCCACTGGGTGTTCCTGCTCGCGTTCGTGATCTGGCTCGGCGCGCTGGCCTGCGTGCTGCGAGCCGAAGCACTCAACGCTCGAGCGCGATCCCAGGAGGCACCTGCCCCGGGACTGCTCGCCGCGCGGGCCGGATGGGGGCTGCTGGCGCTGGTGCTCATCTTCGGTAGCGCCGGGCTGATTCGCGCGGTTCTGGGCGACTAGGGGTGACGTTCGGTTAGCGGACGCGGATGGCCGACATGTGGCACAAGCCGGGGCAAAACGAACAAGTAGCGCGACAAAGGAATGTACGGACGCAAGTCCTACAAATGCGCACAAATAAGTGTGTGTGAATAAGTTAGTACTTGTTAACGATCGTGCGGCAACCGATCCTTTCCCTGCTCCGCCAACACATTCACCTCGACGAACGACCGGCTCCCCCTGCAACCGAGAGCCGGTCGGATCGCCCTGCAACGAGGAGAACAATGCAAGCGAGACGCACTTTCGTGCTGGCCGCGGCCGGGTCACTGGTCGCTGCCGTTCTCACCCAGACGGGCGTGCAAGCGACCGCCCAGCCACCGAGCCAGACCGCTGAGGCGATGGCGGTGGACGCGGCCGCGAGCCTCGTCGACAGCCGGCCCGCCCAGCTGCACGCGAGCCAGAACGACTCGTTCATCCGCCACAACACCATCTCGTCCACGAACGGCCTCAAGTACGTCCCCTACGAGCGGACCTACAAGGGCATGCAGGTGGTGGGTGGTGACTTCGTCGTCGTCACCAACTCGACCGGACAGGTTCTGCAGACGTCGGTCGGGCAGAGTTCGACGATCGACATCGCCGACACCAAGGCTTCGACCACCAAGGCTCAGGCCGAGGCCGTCGCCAAGACCGCGATGTCCACTGTGGACAGCACTGGCAGCGCGGAACAGGTCGTCTTCGCGCTCGACGGCACGCCGAAGCTCGCTTGGAAGGTCTCGGTCGTCGGCCGGGACTCCGAGGGCCCGAGCAAGCTCGACGTGATCGTGGACGCCGCCAGCGGCAAGGTGCTGCACAAGCAGGAGCGGGTGCTGCACGGCACCGGCAACAGCGGGTGGAACGGTCCCTCCGTGCCCCTCGCCACCACGCAGTCCGGGTCGACGTTCTCACTGAAGGACCCGAACCTCACCAACGTCAGCTGCCAGGACGCGGCGAACAACACCACGTTCACCAAGTCCAGCGACAACTGGGGCAACGGCACCGCCTCCAACCGCGAGACCGGGTGCGTCGACATCCTGTTCGCGGCGCAGACCGAGTCGAAGATGCTCACGCAGTGGCTGGGGCGCAACGGCTTCGACGGCAACGGCGGCGGCTGGCCGATGCGGGTCGGCCTGAACGACCAGAACGCCTACTACGACGGCAGCCAGGTCCAGATCGGCAAGAACACCAACGGACAGTGGATCGGTTCACTCGACGTCGTGGCGCACGAGCTCGGCCACGGCATCGACGACCACACTCCGGGCGGCATCTCCGGTGCGGGCACGCAGGAGTTCGTCGCGGACGTCTTCGGCGCCACCACCGAGTGGTTCGCCAACGAGCCGTCTCCCTACGACACCCCGGACTTCCTCGTCGGCGAGACGATCAACCTCGTCGGCAGCGGCCCGATCCGCAACATGTACAACCCGTCGGCGCTCAACCACGCGAACTGCTACAGCAGCTCGATCCCGAACACCGAGGTGCACGCGGCGGCCGGGCCCGGCAACCACTGGTTCTACCTGCTCTCGCAGGGCACGAACC
>JAVXWK010000820.1:0-3522 GCA_032230575.1 Pseudonocardiales bacterium
CAGCAGCCCCCACCTGGTGCAGGGCATCCAGTCGCTGTTCGAGGCGGCGTGGCACGGCGCCACCGACCTGGCGTCCTACCAGGCCCGGTTCACCGAGCTGGGTGCGCGGGAGATCCTGGAGCAGCTCGCGTCGGGCTGCAAGGACGAGACAGCCGCCCGCGCCCTCGGCGTCAGCCTGCGGACGTACCGGCGGCGGGTCGCGGAGCTGATGGACGTCCTCGGTGCGTCGTCGCGGTTCCAGGCCGGAGCACGGGCTCGGGAAGCCGGACTGCTTTAAGCCGTGAATGGCACATTGAGGGCCTTAAAGGCCGTGAATGTGCCATTCACGGCCTACGTCAGCGGCCCTGGTTGGCGACCGCGGCGGCGGCCTCCTTGGCGGCCTCCGGGTCCAGGTAGAGGCCGCCGCGGGTGACCGGCTCGAGGTCGTCGGTCAGGTCGTAGCGCAGCGGGATGCCGGTCGGGATGTTCAGCCCGGCGATGTCCTCGTCGGAAATCCCGTCGAGGTGCTTCACGAGCGCGCGCAGCGAGTTGCCGTGCGCGGCCACGAGAACCGTCTTGCCGGTGCGCAGGTCCGGCACGATCGCCTCGTCCCAGTACGGGAGCATGCGCTTCACGACGTCGAGCAGGCACTCGGTCAGCGGCAGGTCGGGGCCGAGGTCCGCGTAGCGCGGGTCGGTGTCCTGCGAGAACTCGCTGCCGGGCTCGATGGGCGGCGGCGGGGTGTCGTAGGACCGGCGCCAGAGCATGAACTGCTCCTCGCCGAACTCCTCCAGCGTCTGCTTCTTGTTCTTGCCCTGCAACGCGCCGTAGTGGCGCTCGTTGAGGCGCCAGTCGCGCTTGACCGGGATCCAGTGCCGATCGGCGGCGTCGAGCGCCAGGTTCGCCGTCATGATCGCCCGGCGCATCAGGCTGGTGTGCAGGATCTCCGGCAGCACACCGGCTTCGCGCAGCAGCTGCCCGCCGCGGCGGGCCTCCCGCTCGCCCTTCTCCGACAGGGGAACGTCCACCCATCCGGTGAACAGGTTCTCCGCGTTCCACGTGCTCTCGCCGTGGCGGAGCAGCACCAAGGTTCCGACAGACATGGCAGCTAGCCTGCCATGCCGACCCTCCTGCCGTACCCCGGCCGGTCACCGTGATCCACGCCATGTTCCTCATCGGTGTGGCTCGCGGACTCGTTGCGAGCGACGCCGCTGAAGCCCTGACTACTCCTCGCTCAGCTCCTCCAGCACGTCCGCGGCATCGCTGTTGCCGCTGTCGGCGAGGCGGCGCAGTTCGTCGAGATCACCGCGCTCGGCGGCCAGCTCCACGAGCACGTCCTCGGCGTCGGACGAACCGGCGGAGGCGAGCCTGCGCAGCTGGTCCAGGTCGCCACTCCCCGCCGCATCCTCGACCTGCTGATCAACCGAGTCACTCACGTCGTCCTCCAAACATGATGAACGGCGCTTTTGTGCACCTGACGTGTACAAAAGCGCCGTTCATCGTTGCATCTCAGGCCTGTTCGCGAGCCCTCAGGTCCTTGCGGAGGATCTTGCCGGCGGCCGACTTCGGGATCGCCTCGATGAACTCCACCACGCGGACCTTCTTGTGCGGCGCCACGTGCGCGGCCACGAACGCCATCACCGCGTCGCCGTCCAGGGACGAGTCGGCCTGCCGCACCACGAAGGCCTTCGGGACCTCCTCGCCGTCCGCGTCGCGCACGCCGATGACCGCCGCGTCGGCGATCTCGTCGTGGGTCAGCAACACGGCTTCGAGCTCGGCCGGTGGGACCTGGTAGCCCTTGTACTTGATCAGTTCCTTGACGCGGTCGACGATCGAGACGATGCCGTCGGCGTCGATGACGGCCACGTCGCCGGTGTGCAGCCAGCCGTCGTCGTCGATGGTGGCGGCGGTGGCCTCGGCGTTGTTCAGGTAGCCCTTCATGATGTTCGGGCCCCTGCACCAGAGCTCGCCGCGCTCGCCCACGCCGACGTCCTCGCCCGTGGCCGGGTCGACCAGGCGGCACTCGAGGTTGGGGATGATCACGCCGACGGTGCCGATCGAGATGTCCTCGCGGCCGTCCGGGATGGCGTGGCTGACCGGCGACATCTCGGTCATGCCGTAGCCCTGCGCGATCTTGCAGCCGATGCGCTTCTTCACCGCGTCGGCGAGGTCCTCGTCCAGCGGCGCCGCACCGGAGAAGAGCATCTTCATCGCGGACAGGTCGTAGTTGTCGACGATGGGGTGCTTGGCCAGGGCGACGGCGACCGGCGGCGCGATGTAGACGCGGTCGGTCTTGTGCTCGGCGATGACCCTCAAGAACTCGGGCAGCTCGAACTTCGGCAGCGTCACGACGACACCGCCGATGTACAGGCCGTTGTTCATCAACACCTGCATGCCGTAAATGTGGAAGAACGGCAGAACCGCAAGAATTCGCGTGTGTGGGCCCACATCCGAAAGAATTGGGCCGCATTGCACGAGATTCGCGACCAGGTTGCGGTGCGTCAGCATCACGCCCTTGGGCAGCGCGGTGGTGCCGGACGAGTACGGCAGCACGGCGATGTCCTCGGCCGGGTTGATCTCCACTTCGGGCACCGGGTGCTCGTTCGCCAGCAGCTCGCCCAGCGACGGGTAGCCCTCGGCGCCGTCCAGCACGACGACGTCCGTGACGCCTGCCTTCGCGGCGCCCGGAGCGGCGTTCGGCAGCAGCACCGAGACCGTGAACAGCATCTTCGCGCCCGCGTCGTGCAGCTGGTGCGCGACGTCGTCAGCCGTGTAGAGCGCGTTGATCGTGGTCGCCGTGGCGCCCGCACGCAGGATGCCGTGGAAGACGACGGCGTAGTACGGCGTGTTCGGGCTGAGGATGCCGACCACGTCGCCCTTGCCGATGCCGCGCGCGGCCAGTGCGGCGGCCAACCTGTCGATCATGCCGGCGAGCTGACCGTACGTGAGCGAAGCACCGGACATGCCGTCGATCAGCGCAACCCGGTCCGCACGGTCGGCGATGTCGCCGAACAACAGCTGGTGCAGCGACACATCAGGGATCTCGACGTCGGGGAACGGACTGCGAAAGACCATGCGGCGACCTCATTCACTCGCTGTACACCCAGCCTGTGGGCTCATCGTGAGCCAGCCCACTGAACAGGTCAAGGACCGCTCGATCGCTACAGAGACGTTACTTAGCGCGTCTAAATACACTCGAATGGAGTAATACAAGCACTTGTGAACGCAATGATGTATCTGAGAAGTTGATACCGCCTCCGCGAGTCGGCTCCCACGCTTACTCGACGAGCGCGAGGCACCGAGCGCGATTCGTCATCCCCCGTCGAATCGCGTGGCCCGCTTGGGATCCGCAGGCTCCCCCCGTCCACGGATCCACTGCAGCGGGGACCTTTGACGCGGGACGGCTCGATGCGACTCCCCCTCTCTCCCGAGCCGTTCCGCGCATCACAAAGGATCACTCTCAGTAGAACTTGATCACGCTGCTTCGTTCGTTCGAGTGACACGCTTCCGGCGCCGCAGCACGTAGATCACTCCAGCCACGGG
>JAVXWK010000839.1:0-2528 GCA_032230575.1 Pseudonocardiales bacterium
CGACGATCTTCTGACCGTAGGAACCGTCCCAGCCGGCCGAGATGATCTTGCCGTCACCGACCGAGCGGATCGGCGTGCCGGTGGGCGCCGTGAAGTCCTGCCCCGTGTGCACGCTGCTCCACAGGTAGCTGGACTGGCCGAAGCCCGCGGACATCCCGTAGTTGAGGATCGGCTTGACCCACCGCGGCCGGGCCCGCTCAGCGGCTTCCCTGGCCCGCTTCTCCGCCGCCGCCTTGGCCGCGGCGGCCAGCCGGTCGGCCTGGGCCTTGGCGGCGCGCAGCCGGGTGGCGCGCGCGGCCTGCTGGAGCGCGACGCGGGTGCGCAGCTCGGCCGCGGTCAGCGGCGGGCGCTTGCCGTCGGCCGTCGCCGCAACCGGCTGGAGGCCAGGGCTGCGGGAGGCGCCGATGGCGCCGGGGACGTTGACCCCGCCGACCGCGAATGCGGCCAGCGTGGCAGCCGTCAAGTAGGCAGGAGCGCCTGAACTCTTGGGTCGGCGGTGACGTCCGGATGAGGGGCGGCGAGGTGGCACGGAGTAAAGGCCTCGTCGTTGGCGGCGGGGGACTGCGTGACCATAACGAACTGATCACGCTCGAGACCAATTGCGTAATTGTTCAAACCTGGTTCAACCACGCAGAGCGGCCCGCCGTAACGCCCTGGCGCCCCGTTTCGTCGGGTTTTCAGGTACCCGCAGCAGGGCGTCGTACACCTGCAGACGGGGGCGAATGTGGTGTTTCCACGCTGCGGTCGCTCTCGATCGAGGTCACGCCTGCCGTCAGTGTCTCGCCGGTCGGGTCCAGGTGGGCCAGCGTGACGCTGATCTCGTGCACGGCGCGCCGGTTGATGGGCAGCGACATGTGGCCGACCCCGCGAACCAGCACATTGCGGGCCATCAGGTCGGGGTGCTCGAGCCGGGCCGCCCGCCGGGGCACGATCATCTGGTCCAGGTCGCTCCACACCGCCAGAAATCGGGTCCGGCAGCCGGGCGCGGGGCCCTGCAGCTCGGCCACGACGTCGCTGTCGGGGCGCAGCTGGCGAGCCAGCCGGCTCGGCACCAGGTGTGCCGCGAGCGTGCCCGTGTGCGGACAGCCGAGCGTGACCAGCGTGTGGACGCGCGCATCGCCGCCGAGCCGCTGCACGTAGTAGCGCGCGATCATCCCGCCCATGCTGTGACCGATCACGTGGACGCGCTCGAAGCCGGTCTCGGCACAGAGCAGCTCGACATGGGCGGCCAGCCGCTCGGCCGCGGTGCGGACGTCGTTGGTCAGCGGGCTGTAGTTCAGCGTCAGCACCCGGCCGAACCCGCGCCGGCGCAGACCGCGCCGCAGCAGCGTGAAGATCGACCGGTTGTCCACCATGCCGTGGACGAGCAGGATCGGGGTGCCCGCCGCCTCGACGTCACCGATCAGCAGACCGCGCTGGATCGGGGAGAGCTTCGCGAGGTCGCGTGGGGTGTCGATGCGGGCCCGCTCGGCGAGCACTCCCAACGGGTAGAGCGCCGCATGCGCCGCGACCCAGGCAACCTCGACCGCCGTACCGCGCAGTCCGGTGGGAGACAGCAGCGCACCCGCGCTGCGGCGCATGCTCGCACCTGCCCTGGTGACACGGTTGCGCACGTGGGTCCCTTCCGCCTCGAACGAGCAGCGTGGAAACTCGCTTCCGCCGCACCGTAACCCGGGCCTTACCCCGCCCGGGTCCGCGGCACGCGAATCGATCCGCTTCGGTTACGCTTCGGCCGTTTCCCCAGCGCACACGAGCAGCGGAACGAAGGGGCTGAGCACAACATGGCATCCGCACCGATCCGCGTCGTCGTCGCCAAGCCCGGCCTCGACGGCCACGACCGCGGCGCCAAGGTCGTCGCGCGCGCCCTGCGTGACGCCGGCGTCGAGGTCATCTACACCGGGCTGCACCAGACCCCGGAGCAGATCGTCGAGACCGCCATCCAGGAGGACGCCGACGCGGTCGGCCTGTCGGTCCTGTCCGGTGCGCACATGACGTTGTTCGCCAAGGTCATCGAGTTGCTGCGCGAGCGCGGCTCCGAGGACATCAAGGTCTTCGGCGGCGGGATCATCCCGGAGGCCGACATGCCCGAGCTCGAGCGTCTCGGCGTGGCGAAGATCTTCACCCCGGGTGCGACGACCACGGACATCATCGACTGGGTGCGCAGCAACCTCGGCGAGCCCGCGCCCGCCTGACCGGTCCGGTCAGGCGTTCCGCTGCTTGCGCGACCACCACACCAGTCCTGCGCCCGCGAGGGCGAGTCCCAGGCCCAGGCCGGCGATCCGCGCGTACCACGCGATGTCGGTGCCGGTGCTCGCCATGGCGCCCGCCGAGCTGAACCGGGTGCCCTGGACCATCGTGCCGCTGCCGACCGCGCCGTCCAGCACGCCGCCGCCTGTGACCGATCCGGCCGAACCCGAACTGCCCGACCCTGAGCCGCCGGAACCAGAACCGCTGCCCGCGGTCGTCGGCTTCGGCGGCTTCTTCGTGCCGGCGGGCCCGGGTCCGGACAGCACCGGCACCGTCAGGAC
>JAVXWK010000916.1:0-5981 GCA_032230575.1 Pseudonocardiales bacterium
GCAAGGACACGAACGTCGCCGAGTCCAAGTTCAGGCAGGTCATCGAGCCGCTGAAGAAGACCCCGCTGCAGGTCGGCGAGCGCAAGCTGTCCCACTCGGACGCGAACACCGCCATCATCCAGGCGATGTACACGGACCGGCTGTGGGAGACGGCGCTGAAGGGTCTGCAGGAACTCAAGCAGAACAAGGGTTCCACGCTGCTGCAGCTCGCGGACCAGTACCTCGGCCGCGCCCAGGACGGCAGCTACTCCCGCATCCAGGACGCGTTCGTGGCCATCCGCTGCGTCGACGAACCGCCGGTGAAGGACCGGGCCACGCTGGAGTCCAACCGTCGGAGGCTGTTGGAGATCCTGGGCAACGACGGCGTTCCCACCGACGAGACCGCGCTCGGTCCGTGCGCGTTCTGGCCGGCCCCGCACACGTCGGAACCGCATCGGCCGACCGTGAACGGGCTACCGCAGGTGCTGGTGATCTCGACGACCGGCGACCCGGCGACGCCCTACCAGTCCGGTGTGGCCCTCGCGCAGGCACTCGGCGCGCGTTTGCTGACGTACAACGGAAACCAGCACACGGCGTTCCTCGCGGGCATCGGCTGCGTGGACGGCGTGGGCACGAACTACTTGGCGGACTTGAGGTTGCCGGAGACCGACGCGGTCTGCTGACGAGGAGCACGAGCAGGGAGGAGGACCGAACCCAGCGCGCCGAGAGCGCAGATCACCGCCGTGATCAGGAAGATCTCGTGGTACTCGGTGAGCAGCGCCTCGGTGAGCCCGCGCTGGTATTCGGCCATCTGCTGCTGGAACACGTCCTTCTCGACCCCGAACGGCAGCGGGGTGTTCAGGCCTGCCGTGAGCTCGCGGAACCGGTGGAGTCCCCACGCGGACAACGCCGCCACACCGACGAGCATGCCCGTCATGCGTGCGACGACGACGAACGCCGACGCCACGCCGTGCCTGATGGGCGGCACGACACGCAGCACGGCACCGGACAACGGCGCGATGACCAGTCCCAGCCCGAAACCGGCAATGGCCAGGTCACGCGTCAATGCGAACCCGCTGACGTCGGCGGGCCATTGGGCGATGAACACGTACGACACCGCGGCGATCGTCAGGCCGCCGAACGACACCCAGCGGTCGCCGAGCCGTGACGCCAACCATCCACCCAGGACGGCGCCGACGGGCAGGGCGATCAGGAAACGCGTCAGCAGCGTTGCCGCGGCGGCGGAATCCCGGCGCAACACGGTCTGCGCGAACAGCTCCACGTCGACCAGCGTGACCATCAACGCCGCACCGGCCGCCAGTGAAACCCCGAGCACAGCCCAAAAAGGCCGCCACCGCACACCTTCGGGGTCGATCAGCCTCGCTGAGGAACGACGTTCCCACACGAAGAAGACGACCAGCACGAGCAGAGCGGCTGCCAGCACCGGCCAGCCCCACGACGGCAGCACCGATTCGGCGGGCTTCGGGTTGTAGAGCCCCACCACCAGCAACGACAACGCGAGCGCGAGCAACGCGCCACCCACGACGTCGATGCGGACCTCTCGCCGAGTGTTCGGCACGGTCCGTTGCACGACCACCATCGCGATGACCGCCAACGGCACGTTGACCCAGAACACCCACCGCCAGCTCTGCGGCTCCCACGACTCGAACAACGGCATCGCGTTGAACAGCGACGCGACGCCGATGCCGTACAGCGTGCCGAGAACAGACCCCAGCTCCTGTGCGGCACCAACGGCCCCGAGAGCGGTCGACCGCCGGTGTTCCTCCCACAGGTCAGCGACCAGAGCCATCGTGACGGGCAGCAACGCGCCACCGGCCAGGCCCTGCACCACGCGTCCGGTGACGAGCAACGGCGACTCGGCGGCCAGCGCCGTGATCACCGACCCGACCAGGAACCCGAGCAGCGACACCTGCAGCACGAACCGCCGCCCCAGCCGGTCCGACAGCTGCCCGAGCAACGGCATCCCCGCCACGTACCCGAGCAGGTACCCGGTGACGATCGGCGTGGCCTGTTCGAGCTCGTTCACCGCGATGCCCAGGTCACGCACCATGTCCGTGAGCACACCGACGACGACGTACGCGTCCAACGCACCCAGCAGGACAGCCGCGCCGGACGCGGCGAGGGCGACCTTCCTCATTACGCAGGCGCCGTGACCGTGACGGGCTTGTCGAAGTCCGTCAGCCCGACGTCGACCTTCTGGCCACCGGGCAACTCGAACAGCGCGTTCTTGAGCTTGTTGTCCTTGTCGATGGAGAACGTGGCCTTCACGTCGGCCGAGATGCCCGGCACCAGGCCCGCGGCGACGTCCTTCGGCACAGTCGCCTCGACCACGGACACGTCACCGGACGACTTCGTCTTCGCGTCCTTCGCGCTGGCCAGGACCTTCGCGACGCCCTTGTCGGGGTTCAGGATCGCGGACGGGTCGTACACCTGGCCCGCGAACGCCGCCGGCAGCGTGGTGAACCCGCCGGTCGGGCCCTTGAAGTGCAGGTTCCCCCCGGTCAGCACGTACTCGATGGACAGCAGCTGGCCGGCGAACGTGACCTTCGCCGTGCCCTTCGAGTCGCCGGCGGACGTGAGGTCGCCCGCGGCCTCCTTCACCGGGACGTCCGGCAGCTCTCCGTCCACCTTGATGGTGAAGTGGACGCTCTTGACCGAGCGCATCGACTCGGCCGACTTCGAGAGCAACGTCGCACCATCGGGGAGATCTCCACCGGACGTGCAGCTCGTGAGCAGGGCGAGTGCGCAAACCAACAACCAACGGGCGGACATGCGTTGATCGTAGAGTCACCGGAGCCTTTAAGCTGCGCCCTATGGACCGCCAGCAGGAGTTCGTGCTCCGCACGCTCGAGGAACGCGACATCCGGTTCGTCCGGCTCTGGTTCACCGACGTCCTGGGCTTCTTGAAGTCGGTGGCGGTCGCGCCGGCCGAGCTCGAGGGCGCTTTCAGCGAGGGAATCGGGTTCGACGGCTCGGCGATCGAGGGCTTCGCGCGCGTCTACGAGTCGGACATGGTCGCGAAGCCGGACCCCGCGACGTTTCAGGTGCTGCCGTGGCAGACGCCGGACGGCTCGAACTACTCCGCGCGCATGTTCTGCGACATCACCATGCCGGACGGCTCCCCGTCGTGGGCCGACCCGCGCCACGTGCTGCGCAGGACCCTGTCGAAGGCGAGCGAGGCCGGGTTCACCTGCTACGTGCACCCCGAGATCGAGTTCTTCCTGCTCAAGGGCCTGCCCGGCGACGGCAGCGAGCCCGAGCCCGCGGACAACGGCGGGTTCTTCGACCAGACCTCGCACGAGACCGCCACGCACTTCCGCCGGCACGCCATCGAGGCGCTCGAGGCGATGGGCATCTCGGTCGAGTTCAGCCACCACGAGGGCGCGCCCGGCCAGCAGGAGATCGACCTGCGCTACGCCGACGCGCTGACCATGGCGGACAACGTCATGACGTTCCGCTACGTGGTGAAGGAGGTCGCGATCACGCAGGGCGTGCGCGCCTCGTTCATGCCGAAGCCCTTCTCGGACCAGCCGGGGTCGGGCATGCACACGCACTTCTCGTTGTTCGAGGGCGACCGCAACGCGTTCCACGACGAGGAAGACCCGTTCCAGCTCAGCGAGATCGGCAAGCAGTTCGTCGCCGGTGTGCTGAAGCACGCGCGCGAGATCTCCGGCGTCACGAACCAGTGGGTCAACTCCTACAAGCGGCTGATCGTCGGCGGCGAGGCACCCACGGCCGTGTGCTGGGGTCACGCCAACCGCTCCGCATTGGTTCGTGTGCCGATGTACTCGCCCGGTAAGTCGTCGTCCCGTCGCGTGGAGATCCGTTCTCTCGACTCCGCGTGCAACCCGTACCTGGCCTACTCGGTGATTCTGGCCGCTGGGCTGAAGGGCATCGAGAAGGGTTACGAGCTGCCGCCGCCCGCCGAGGACGACGTGTGGTCGCTGACGGACCGTGAGCGTCGTGCCGCCGGGTATGCGAACCTGCCGCAGAACCTCGGCGAGGCCCTCGCCGAGATGGAGAACTCGGAGCTGCTCCCCGAAGCGCTGGGCGAGCACGTTTACGACTTCTTCCTGCGCAACAAGAGGACGGAGTGGGACGCGTACCGGCGTAGCGTCACGCCGTACGAGTTGCGCACTCTTCTTCCCGTGCTGTGAGGCCGATACGTTGCTCTCCGTGACAGAGGTACCCGAGTTCCAGCCGACGATCTGCGCGTGCACGATCGCCACGGCGGCGGAACTGCCCGCGGTCAAGGTCCTGTCCAGCTCGTTCCTCGCGGAGCACCCCGAGGGCCGGTTCGTCGCGCTGATCGTGGACGCGCAACCGGAGCACGCCGGTCCCGGGCTGATCACGCCCGCCGAGATCGGGGTGTCCGAGCTCGAGCTGCACGTGCTCGCGACCTCGCTGGACGCCGACGCGCTGAAGGCGGCCGTGCGGCCGCGGCTGCTGGAGGCGTTGCTGACGCAGGGCATGCCCGTGCTGTACCTCGACCCGTGGGTGCAGGTGTTCGGGTCGCTCACGAAGCTCGTGCTGGAGGCGTTGCGCAACGCTCCGGTGGTGCTGCTGCCGCGCACGTTGCGGCCGCTGCCGTCGGACGGACTGCAGCCCGGCCCTGCCGAGCTGCACGAACTCGGTGCGTTCGATCCCGGCTTCATCGCGGTCGGCGAAGGTGCCGAGCCTTATCTGTCGTCGCTGGACATGCCGGCGATCGTGCCCCATCACGTCGTGCGCGACGCACGGCTCGGGTTGTCGGTGTGGAACGTGGCCGACCGGCCGTTGCACCGCACCGAGTCCGGTTCGCTGGCTGTTGTCGGCCAGGACCTGTTGACGGTGCACTTCCGCGGGTTCGACCCTCGCCGGCCGTGGCTGCTCTCCGCCGATTTCGCCGAACGGCCGCGCGTGCTGCTGTCGGAGCACTCCGAGGTCGCCGAGCTGTGCACCGCCTACCGCGCCGAGCTGGTGCGGTGCGGCTGGAGCGTCGTGCCCGTGCCGTACCGGTTCGACGCGCTGATCGACGGGACTCTCATCCCCTCCGAGCTGCGGGCCGACTACCGGATCGCTTCGCCGACGCCGTCGCCGGCGTTCGGTGAGGACGGTGGTGGTGGGTTCCTCACCTGGGCGTGCGAGCAGACGGAGAGCGGTGGCACGCGGTGGGCTGATGCCGTGTGGCGCGCGGATGTCTTGCTGCAGCAGCAGTTCCCGGCGCCGTACGGTGCGGATGCCGACGCGTGGCGCGAGTGGTGTGCCGGGGTCGGTGTGGCATCCGGACGGTTGCCCGTGCCCGCCGTGCCGCAGCCGCGGTCGGAAGGTCCGGCGTTGCTGGACCAGCTCGGCGTGTCCGTGGTGGGCTCCGGGCCGTTGTCGGAGCTGATGTTCGCGGCGGCGCGTGCGTCCGGTCTGCCGGTGTCGACTTCCGCCGGTTATCCCGTCGTGGTGCGGACTTCCGCTGACGACGAGGTGCCTGCCGGGCGGTTCGTCATCGAGGTCGCGCTGGACGCCACTGCTGCGGACGACCGCACGGGCGTGAACGAGCTGTGGCTGTCGTCGGACTTGTCGCGTGCTGCCGCCGAACGCATCGGCGGGCCGATCGTTCGTGTGGTGCCCGTGCCGGTGGTCGATGTCGGCGCGCGTGAGCACACACCTGGCGATGTGGTGGTGTTCGCGGCGATAGCGGACCACTCTCTCGACCGTTCCGGCAACGTGCTGGGTGCGGTGTCGGCGTTCTTGAGCGCGTTCCCGGACCGTTCGGACGTGGAGCTGCGGATCGCGGTGTCCGGGGCGTTCGAGCACCCGGAAGCAGCCGAGCGGTTGCGCCTGGCCACTGCCTCTGACCAGCGGATTTCGTTGGTCGAAGACTCGGACGTGTGTTTGACCGCCGATGCCGTGGTGTCGTTGCACCGCGGTGGGGCGGACGATCGGATCGCGCTGCGGTTGGCGTCGTTGGCGGTGCGGGGCGTGCCTGTGGTGGCGTCCGATCATGG
>JAVXWK010000935.1:0-17519 GCA_032230575.1 Pseudonocardiales bacterium
CGATGAACCACGGTCTGGTGCTGTACGCGTTGACGCGGTTGCGGTCGATGGTGATCGAGCTGCACGAAGCGCGTGCGGAACTGGTGACGGCGGCGGTCACGCAGGAGCGACTGCGGTTCGCCCGCGACCTGCACGACCTGCTCGGCTACAGCCTCTCCGCGATCACACTCAAGGTGGAGCTGGCCCGCCGGCAGGTCACCGCCGACCCCTGTCGGGCGCGCCAGGAGCTCACCGAAGTGCTGGAGATCTCCCGGCAGGCACTGGCGGACGTCAGATCGGTGGCACTGAGCTACCGGGAGCTCTCGTTCAACGAGGAGACCCGGTCCGCGCACGCCCTGCTGACCGCCGCCGACATCGAGGTCAGCGTGCGGATCGACCAGTGCGACGAGCTGCCAGAGGACGTGAAGACCACGCTCGCCACAGTGCTGCGCGAGGGCGTCACGAACCTGCTGCGGCACAGCAAAGCCGAACACTGCGAGATCGTCCTGTCCAGCTCACCGTCGCTGGTCACCATGGACATCACCAACGACGGGATTCCCGAGACCGAACGGAAATCCGGCGACGGCAGCGGAATCGGCAATCTCACCACCCGCGTCCGCGCTCTCGGCGGCGACCTCCACGCAGGCCTCACGCCAGAGCGCACCTACCGCCTGCGCGCCGAGATCCCCCTGAGCTGACGCTCAGACCATCTCCAGAACCGCGCAGCCCCAGCTGTATCCCGCGCCCACGCCGAACATCACGATCCGCTGCCCCGAGCGGGCCATGCCCTCGTCGACCAGGTGGCCGAGGCTCGCGAACTGGTCGCCGGCACCGAGGTGACCGACCGTGCGGCTCCACTCCCACGTGGTGCGCTCCGGCTCGATTCCGTACGGGCGCAGGTAGTTCACGTCCAGCCGGCGCCGGCCGAAGTGCGGCAGGATCACCCAGTCGGCGTCACCGATCTTCATGTCGGCGTCGGCGAGGGCCTCCTCGACCGCGGCGGCCTGACCCGCGTTGGCCTTGTTGATGCCGTACGACAGCCCGTACTCACGGCTGAACGAGATCTTGGCGTCCTCGAAGTCCACCGGCATGCGGTGCGAGAACGGCGCGAGGCCCATCGGCACGTCACCGCGGTGCAGCGGTTCCAGGTCGGAATCCGCATTGATGGCCAGCGAAAGCAGCTTCGCGTAGCCCCCGCGGCGCGAGAGCACGATGGCGGAAGCCCCGTCGCCGTAAGGGGTTCCGGGGTCGGTGCGCCACCGGTCGATGCCCGGCAGGCAGAAGCGGTCCGCGGTGCTCAGCAACGCGTCCTTGCCCGGCCGTCCGGCCAGGTAGGCCACGGCGAGGTCCATCGCCGCCAGGCCACCGTTCGACATCTGCCGGATCTCCAGTGCCAGGCAGCTGTTCCGCACGGTCTCGCGCTGGATGTACGAGCCGACCGGCCACAGGTCCTGGCCCTGGTGGTAGGTGGTGGCGTGCAGGATCAGGTCGACGTCGCCGGAGCCCGATCCCGCGGTCTGCAGAGCGATCCTGGCCGCGCCGACCGCCATCTCGGCCGCCGACTCGTCCGGGGACACGGCGACCGACAGCACGTCCGTGCGCGCCACCAGCTTCGGCTCGCACTCCCCCGACTCGATCGCCTCCGCGACGGTCAGCGTCGCGGGCAGGCGCACACCGTTGCCCCTGACGAAAACATCCTCTACTCGCACTGCGGTCAGGCCTCCTTCAGAGCACCGTCGCCGCCCCGCCCCGACGTGGCGTGGAGCGCGACCCGAACGGTGGGAGATATGGTGTCGCGCGGAGGGGCGCGATGATCAGGGTTCTGCTCGCGGAGGACATGCACATGGTGCGCGGTGCTCTCATCGCGCTGCTCAACCTGGAACCGGACATCGAGGTGGTCGCCGAAGTCAGCTCCGGCGACAAGATCGTGCCGGCCGCGCGGCAGCACAGACCCGACGTGTGCGTGATCGACATCGACCTGCCGATCCTCGACGGGCTGACGGCCGCCACGACGATCCGCGAGACGATGCCGCAGATCAGGACGTTGATGCTGACCTCGCTCGGCCGTCCGGGAACGCTGCGGAAAGCGCTCGCCGCCCGCGTGGACGGGTTCCTGCTGAAGGACGCGCCGCCCGCCGAGCTCGCCGACGCGATCCGCCGGGTCGCCGCCGGGGAACGAGTCGTGGACAGCCAGCTCGCACTGGCCGCGTGGGACCGCGGCGAGTGCCCGCTGACCGACCGCGAGCTCGAGGTGCTGCGGCTGGCGGCCAACGGTGCCGACGCGCCGGACATCGCGACGGCGCTGTCGCTCTCGGTCGGCACCGTGCGCAACTACCTGACGACGATCATGACCAAGGTCAACGGGCGCAACAAGGTGGACGCCATCCGCATCGCCGAGGACGCCGGCTGGATCTGACGCGGACGGCGTTCCCATTCACGCCGCCTGCTGCTGGCTCGCCCGCAGGTCGAAGCCCGGCTGCGCGACGATCTCCGGTGTGAGCGAGGTGCCCGCCTCCAGGATCCGGCGAGCCATCAGGAAGTCGATCGGCCGGTTGTAGGCCTCGACCCCGAGCAACCGCTCGCCGCGGAAGCAGAACACCGAGAACCTGCCCTCCGCCGGGTCGCCGACGGTGACAGTGCGGTCGTAGCCGTCCGTCAGACCGGCGATCTGCAGCTTCACGTCGTACTGGTCGCTCCAGAACCACGGCAGCGCGGTGTACGGCTCGGCGGCGCCCAGGATGGCCGCGGCCACGCTGGTGGCCTGGTCCGTGGCGTTCTGCACGGATTCCAGGCGAGCGAGGCCACCGGTCAGCGGGCTCGCGAACCGGGCGCAGTCGCCGACCGCGTGCACCCGCTGGTCGACGGTGCGCAGGTGCGCGTCGACCACGATGCCGTCGTCGCACGCGAGCCCGGACCGTTGCGCGATCTCCACGTTCGGGATCACACCGGTCCCGGCGACCACCAGATCCGCCACCAGCACCGTGCCGTCGGTCAGTTCGACGAACCCCTCTCCGACCGAGGCCACGGCGGTGCCGGTCAGCACCGTCACGCCCTCACTGCGGTGGCGGGTGGTGAGGTGCTGAGCCGTCGTCTCGGACACGGCGCGCTGCATGACCCGCTGCTGGGTCTCGACGACGGTCACCTCGTGGCGCAGCTTCCGCACCACAGCGGCGAACTCGAGCCCGATGAACCCTCCGCCGATGACGACGACGTCGAGCCCGGTGCGGCCGTCCAGCTTCTGCCTGATGGCGTCCGCGTCGGCGACCGTGCGCAGGTTCAGCACATGCTCCGCACCGGGCACCGGCAACGGCCGCGGCCGCGCGCCGGTCGCGAACACCAGGTGGTCGTAGCTGATCGTGCGAGCGCAACCCAGCACCACGACCCGTGCCGACCGGTCCACACCGACGACCCGTTCGCCGGTCACCAGCTGGATTCCGTGGTCCGTGTAATAGGAGTCCTGCCGCAGCACCAGCCCGGCGAGGTCGGTCTCCCCCGCCAGGTAGGCCTTCGTGAGCGGTGGCCGCTGGTACGGCGCGGCCTGCTCGTCACCGACGAGGGTGAGGGGGCCGCGGTGTCCCTGCTCGCGCAAGGACACCGCGACCTGGCAGCCCGCCTGCCCGGCCCCGACGACTACTACCGACTCGCCACGCATGTCAGTAGTTGCCCAGCCCGCCGCAGACGTTGAGCGCCTGCGCGGTGATCGAGGACGCGGTGTCCGTGGTCAGGTACGTCACGAGCCCGGCGACCTCTTCCGGGGTGCTGTACCGACCCAGCGGGATCTTGGCGTTGAACTTCTCGAGCACCTCTTCTTCCGAGATGCCCCAGTGGTTCGCGTAGCCCTGGCGGACGCGGCCGGCCATGGGCGTCTCGACGTAGCCGGGGCACACCGCGTTGACGGTGATGCCGGACTTCGCGAGCTCGATGCCGACGGCCTTGGTGAAGCCGACGACGCCGTGCTTGGACGCCGAGTAGGGCGCGGCGAACACGACACCCTGCTTGCCACCGGTGGAGGCGATGTTGATGATCCGGCCCCAGCTCTGCTTCACCATCTGGCCGGTGCTCAGAACCTCTTTGGTGAAGCGGAAAACACCGTTGAGGTTGGTGTTGATGACGTCCAGCCAGAGGTCCTCGTCGAGCTCGGCCGTGATGCCACCGCCGCCACGACCCGCGTTGTTCACGAGGATCTCGACGGGACCGAAGACGTCGACCGCCTTCTGCACGGCGGCGCGAATGTCCTCAGTGGACGTCACGTCGGTGGCGGCACCGTCGGCCTCGTAGCCCTCTTCGCGCAGCTGCTTCACCGTGGTGTTCACGTTCTCGGCGTTGCGGGCCACGACGAACACCGCGTGCCCCTGCATGCCGAGGCTGCGGGCGACCTCGAGGCCGATGCCGCTCGTGGCGCCCGTGACCAGGGCGACCCGTCGCTTGCTCATGCGTCTGCTCTCCTCAGAGTTGCTTCTCAGGGAGGTGCACGACAAGCCCGTCGAGCTCCTCGGACACGGGCAGCTGGCAGCTCAGCCGGCTGTTCTCCTTGCGCTCGCAGGCCGTGAAGTACAGCAGCTCGTCCTCGACCCGGTGCATGTCGGCGAGCGGCTTGGTGTTCTCGGGGTCGACGTACACGTGACACGTGCCGCAGGACGCCCCGCCGCCGCACTGGGCGACGATTCCCTTGACACCGTTGAGAACCGCACCGCGCATCACCGAGTCGCCGTTGGCCACGTCGATGATCGTCGAGTCGCCGTCGGCGTTGATGTAGGTGATCTTCGCCATCAGTCGGCCTCCAGGTCCCAGGTGACGGGGAGCTCCCACAGGCCGTAGATGACGGCGCCTTCCTTGCGCGGAATCTCCAGGAACGGCTTCGCGAGGCGCAGCGACGGGATGCGCTGGAAGAGCCTCGACCACACCAGCTGCATCTCCAGCCGGGCGAGGTCGGCACCGATGCAGTGGTGCAGGCCGTGCCCGAACCCGAGGTGCTTGCGCGTGCCGCGGGAGAGGATCACCTTGTCCGGCTCCGGGAACACCTCGGGGTCGCGGTTCGCCGCGAGGCCCAGGCACAGGATGCCGTCGCCCTTCTTGATCGTCTTGCCCGCGATCTCGATGTCCTCCAAGGCAACGCGCGGAATCGCGGTGTCGCCGATGGTCGCGATGCGGACGAGCTCCTCGACGGCGGGCTCGATCATGCCCTCGGGGTCGTCCAGCAGCTGCTTCAGCTGGTCCGGGTTCTCGAGCAGGCACGCGGTGCCGAGCGACAGCATGCTGGCGGTCGTCTCGTGGCCGCCGTTCATCAGCAACCGGATCATGTTGAACAGGTCGCGGCGGGTGTACTCCTCACCGGACGCGGCGTACTCCGCCATCGCCCGCGACAGGAGGTCCTCGCCGGGTTCCTTCTCCTTCAACGTGATCAGCTTGTCGACGTAGGCGTTCACCTCGACGATCGCGGCCTGCCGCTGCTCGGGCGTCGAGTGACCGCCGAGCAGACACGTGCCGTGGTTGATGAAGAAGTCGTGCTCGTCCTGCGGGATGCCGAGCAGCTCGCAGATGACCGTCATCGGCACGGCGAGCGAGAACTCGCGGTGGAAGTCGATCGGCGGCGTCATCGTGAGGATCTTGTCGATGTACTGGTCGACGATCTCCTCGATGCGCGGCCGGAGCCGCTTCACCTGACGCGACGTGAACGTGACCGCGGCCTTGCGGCGGGTCTTCGTGTGCTCCGGGTTGTCGTAGCCGATGAACGAGGTCTCGGTGCGGAACTCGGGCGGAGCGATGAAGTAGAACGGGAAGTTGTCGTGCTTGCGGGAAGCACTGATCCGCGGATCGGTGAGGATCTGGCGGATGGTCTCGTAACCGGTGATCGTCCAGATCCGCAGGCCCGATCCGGTCAGCGTCACCTCGGTGAGATCATCGGAGATCATCTGTTCGTACTGCTTCGGAGGCGTGAACGGACACTGCCGTTGGTAGGGAAACGTCTCCTCGGCTTCCGTGCTGCCCGGTTCGACGGCACTTGTGGTCATGACGAGTCCTCCTGGTCGACTGCGGCCAGCGTGGCAGCGACGCCTGGAGACCCGCTCAAATGTCCATTGTGGGCTCCAGGACGAGTCGAGCCGGTCCTTCTAGCGTCGGGCGCGACCGGAGTCCGCCCTGCCCCTGGAGGTGAGCAGGTGAGTCAGAAGATCGAGCCCTACACCGTCGAAGTCCCGCAGTCCGCGCTGGACGACCTGACCGACCGCTTGACACGAACTCGTTGGCCCGACGCGGAAACTGTCGGCGACTGGTCTCAAGGCACACCACTGGCGTACCTGACCGAGCTCTGCGACCACTGGGCCAACCACTACGACTGGCGTGTGGTGGAACGGAAGCTGAACTCCGTGCCGCAGTTCCGCACCGAGATCGACGGTGTCGGCATCCACTTCCTGCACGCGCGTTCTCCGCATCCCGGCGCGATGCCGTTGCTGATGACGCACGGCTGGCCCAGCTCCGTGGTGGAGTACCTCGACATCATCGACCTGCTGACGAACCCGGAGGACCCCGCCGACGCGTTCGACGTCGTCTGTCCTTCGTTGCCAGGCCACGGTTTCAGCGACAAGCCGACGGAAGCCGGCTGGACCGTGCCGCACATCGCCTCGGCGTGGGCGGAGCTCATGTCGCGGCTGGGCTACGAACGCTACGTCGCGCACGGCGGCGACTGGGGTTCGTGGGTGTCGCCGGCCGTGGCCAACGCCGATCCTGAGCACGTCGCGGGCATCCACCTCACGATGCCGCTCGCGCGACCGCCGCAGGAGCAGGTGGAGCTCGACGAACGCGACCAGCGGGCCATGGCGCGCATGCAGAGCTTCGGCAAGAACCGCAACGGGTACGCCGCGATCCAGGCCACCCGTCCGCAGACGCTCGGCTACGGCCTGAACGACTCGCCCGCGGCGTTGCTGGCGTGGATCGTCGACCGCTTCTGGGCGTGGGCCGGGCACGACAACGACCTCGAGCAGGCGGTGCCGAAGGACAAGCTGCTCGACATCGTGTCGACGTACTGGCTCACCGGTACCGGCACCTCGGCGGCGCGGTTGTTCTGGGAGAGCTTCGACTCCGAGCCGATGCCGCCGACGAACGTGCCCATGGGCGCGTCGGTGTGGCCGAACGACGCGTGGCTGCCCAGGGCGTGGGCCCGCACCCGTTTCACCGATCTGCGGTACTGGCAGGACCTGTCCGAGGGCGGTCACTTCCCCGCCCTGGAACGTCCCGCGGAGCTCGCCGCCGAGCTGCGGGCGTTTCTGCGCGTGCTCGACTGAGAACCACGGCGAAAAGGGGAGCTTCCACACCGGAAGCTCCCCTTTTTCGTTGCCGTGTCTCAGATGTGCGCGACGACAGGCGCCGGCGCCGACTCGTCGGACTCGTTCGACGCGGACCGTGCCACCTTCGGGATCGCGACCGCGGCGAGTGCGGCGACGACGAGCAGGATGGCGGTGCCCAGGAACGCGTTCGCGTACCCGGACGCCATCTGCTCAGGAACGCGCGACTCGCCACCGGTGGCGTTCGCGACCGCCACGAGCACGGCGAGACCCGCGGCACCACCGAGCGCCTGACCGGTCGTGAGCAGCCCGGACGCGAGGCCCTGCTGGTGCGAGGGCAGCGCCGCGGTGGCCAGGTTCGCCACGGTGCCGAGCACCATGCCGACGCCGAGGCCGAACAGCAGGCTCGGGCCGAGCAGGTCGGCCACGAAGGTCGCCTTGTTGTCCACGACGAGGGCCAGCCAGCCGAGGCCGACCACGCCGGCCACGAGACCGCTGATCAACGTGAACCGGCCGCCCAGCTTGCTCGTCTGCGGCGCGACCATGCCGGCGCCCAGGAAGATCGCGACCGACAGCGGCAGGTACGACAGGCCGGTCGTGAGCGGGCTGTACCCGAGCACGAACTGCATCAGCAGCGTCAGGAAGTAGAACGTGGACGCCATCGCGGCACCCACGCAGAACATCGAGACGTTCGCGGCGACGATCGTCCGGTTGCGGAACACGTTCAACGGGACGAGCGGCGCACTCGCGACCTTGGCCTGGTCGAAGAGGAAGACGCCGATACCCACCACGGCGATCGCGAACGAGATGAGGCTCACCGGGGAACCCCAGCCCTCGCGCTCACCCTGCGCGATGCCGAACACCAGCGCGGCGATACCGATCGTCACCGACACGGCGCCGAGGATGTCGAGCTTGCGCGGCCCGGCCTGCGCGGCGGACGGCGTGATGGAGATCGCGGCGACGATGAACAGCGCGATGCCGACCGGCACGTTGATCAGCAGCACCCAGCGCCACGACAACCAGTCGGTGACCACGCCTCCGGCCAGCACGCCGATCGCGCCACCGCTACCGCCGGCCGCACCCCACAGGCCGAACGCCTTGGCACGCTGGGCAGGCTCGGTGAACGTGGTGCCCAGCACCGTCAGCGTGGCAGGCGACATCAGCGCCACTCCGACACCCTGGAACGCGCGGGCGATGATGAGCTGTGTCGCGTCCTGGGCGAAACCTCCGGCGAGGCTCGCGACGGTGAACAGCGCGATGCCTGCGAGGAAGAACCCGCGGCGGGAGAACAGGTCCGCCATGCGTCCCGCGAGGAGCAGCAGACCGGCGGTCGGGATCAGGTAGGCGTTGATGACCCACTGCAGGCTGTTCGCGTCGAACTTCAGCGCGGACTCGATGGACGGCAGGGCCACGTTCATGATGGTGCCGTCGAGCACCACCAGAAGCTGACCCACGCAGCAGGCGAGCAGGACGAGGCCTGTTCTCCCGGGGTTGGCATTCGACATTGGGTTTGGCTCCTTCAGTTCTGCGCCGCGCGTGGGGGGTGCGCGCCGGCCCTGGACAGGCAGCGTCCCACCTGGTGGTGGACCCGCACTTGAGCCCGGCGTGGCCCGCGGCTGAGCCGAACAGCCGTTCTCCACCGGTTCTGAAGGCCGGTGGTCAAAGCTGCCTGCGACCGCATCGATCTGAAAAGGACTGATTCCAATGCCCCGTAATGCCAGGAAGTTAGCCGTGTTCGCCGCGACGACCGCACTCGCGCTCGGCGGCGTCGTCATGGCGAGCACCACAGCGGTCGGAGCAGAACCGGTGACCGACACCCAGATGCAGATCAAGGCCCACCCGGTCGTCGGTTCCTGGAGCGGAACCGTGCAGCACCAGGGCGGCAGCGGCTCGATCCAGCTCGCCTTCAGCTCGTCCGGCTCCCTGTGCCTGCACTCCGGAGGAGACGGCCACGGCACCGGCCAGGGCACGGGGACGTGGAAGTCCACCGGTGCCAGCACGTTCACGTTCGCCGTCCGGGAGCACCTCTCCGACAACGCCGGCAACCCGACGGGTTTCGTCGACGTGAGCCAGTCCGGGAAGATCGTCGGCAACACCCTCAGCAGCTCGGGCGTGTCCAAGATCTACGACGTCAACGGCAACTTCATCACCACCGCCAACGCGACGATCACCGCGACCCGCGTGTAGGACGTTCGATCTCAGAGGTTCCCGTTCCGCGGCGGCGGGGCAACACTCGCGGGACGGGAACCTCCCCACAGCTTCACCGGATGCCAAAAAAGCAACTGCGGGCGGACCGTCGGCTGACGGTCCGCCCGCAGGCGTGAGAAGGGCTTTCAGCGCACCGGATCGGCGGGAACGTCGGGACGCGGGTCACCCGCGCACGTCACGTCCTCCTCCGGCAGCACGCCCTCCACCAAGTACCGGTTCACGAGCTCGTCCACGACAACGTTGCTGTCAAAGGCATACGTCTCGTGACCACCGGAGTCGGCGACCGTGATCATCCGGTGCCCCAGCCGCTTCGCCATGAGGGCACCGCCCTCGTAGCAGCTCCACGAGTCGTGGTCGTTCTGCACGACGAGCCCGGTGGGATAACCGGATCGTGCCACCGGGACCACCGGCTCCGCGTGCTTGAACGTCGCGAACGTGCCGACCCACGGCTGTGCGCGCATCACGCCGAAGCCGTAGGGGTACTTCTCGCGGTACTCGCGCATGTCCGCGTAGTAGAGCTCGAGGTCCGTCGGCCACTCGGTCTCCAGCGTCACGGCCTCGAGCACCGCTTCCCGCAGACCGCCCATCGTGGACCCGGGACGCCACACGCTCTGCCCGGCGAGCAGTGCCTCGGCCGCGGCCTGGTCGTCGTTCGACGTGGCCTTGGCCAGGTCGACCACGAGCCGGGCCAGGTCGTCCCACTGCGCCCGATGCGGTGCCAGCACACCGATGCGCTGGTCGAGCAACGTGCGCAGCAGGGCGTTGGGCGTGAGCGCGGCGAGCTTCGCGGCGATGTCCTCGACGGAGGCGATCACGGCGTCGGCACCAACGCCGAGGCCGTAGGTGTTGCCCCGTGCGCCGGTCCACGCCGCCCAGGCGTCGACGCTGCTGCGGATCGCCGGCCCCTGCGACTTGAACTGCGTGCGCCAGTCCCAGTCGGGATGCTTGCACGAGTCCAGCACGCTGCGGTCCAGGTGCTCCGGGAACAGCGTGCCGTACACCGCGCCGACCATGGTGCCGTACGCGTACCCGATGTAGTTGATCTTCTCCTCGCCCAGCGACTCGCGGATGAAGTCGATGTCGCGGGCGAGGTTGCGGGTGTTCACGTGCCGGCGGAGACTGCCGCCGGCACGTGAACAGCCCTCTTCTCGTTCCTTCATGTCCGCTGCCAGCAACGGAAACTGCTCGTCCGGCGGCCGCGAGTCGAAGTTCGCGGTCACCGGACTGGCCTCAGCGCCGAGGAACGTGGAGTCCCCCGTTCCGCGCGGGTCGAAGCCGACGAGGTCGTACACCTCGTTCAACGGGGTGCCCCGCCGAAGCTCGACCGGCATCCGCGCGCCGAACCCGTCGTCCCCGCCCGGGCCGCCGTTGAGCGCGATCAGCACTCCGCGGCGGCGCGCCGGGTCGGCCGCCGGGATGCGGCTGAGCTTCAACCTGATCCGCGCACCGTCCGGATCGCTGTGGTCGAGTGGCACCGACAGGACGGCGTGCTGAACGCCGTCCGCATCGGCCGCCGACCACACCGGTAACGACGTCTCCACGATGTTTCCCCCTGATTCGGTCAGGTGAGCTTCACAAGAAGGTTGCCGGAGTGCTTGCCGCGCAACAGATCGATCAACGCCTGCGGCGCCTTGCCGAGCCCGCCCTCGACGACGGTGTGCGGGAAGACGAACTTCCCCTCCTTCAGCCACTGGCTGAAGTGCGACTGCCACGCCCAGATCTGGTCCGGCGTGTGGTACGTCGCGAACGGGCGGATCTGGATCTGCCGCACGATCGAGTGCATGATGTCGAGCCGCGGGAAGGCGCCGTCGCCGTTGCCGATCTGACCGGAAAGCGCGCCGCACAACGCGAACCGCGCGTCCTGCGCCGCCGCCTGGATGGCCGCCTCGAACGTCTCGCCGCCGACGACGTCGAAGAAGACGTCGATGCCCTCGGGTGCCAGCTTGCGCAGCTGGTCGACGATCGGGCCCTTCTTGTAGTTGAAGGCGGCGTCGAAGCCGAGCTCGTTCACCAGGTAGTCGATCTTCTTCTGGCTGCCGGCGGAACCGATGACGGTCTTGGCGCCCATGCACTTCGCGATCTGCCCGGCGAGTGAGCCGACGCCACCGGCGGCACCGGAGACGAACACCGTGTCGCCTTCCTTCACCTGCGCGATGTCCACGATGCCGTGGTACGCGGTGGGACCCTGGGTCAGGTAGTGCTGCGGCGTCGGGAACATCGTCGGGTCGAGCTTCCAGAACGACTGCGCGGGCCCGACGGCGTACTCGTTCCAGCCGTTCATGCCCTCGACGTCGTCGCCGACCTTCAGGTCGGGACTGTTGGACTTGACGACCTTGCCGACCGCGAAGCCCCACAGGGGCTCGCCGACCTTGTACGTCGGCATCGGCAGGTCCGCGTCTTCCCTCATCAGATCCTGCATCACCGCCGTGACCTGCAGGTAGTCGTAGCGCACCACGACCTCGCCGTCCCCCGGCTCGCGGACGGCTGCCTTGACGACGTCGAAGTTGGCTTTGGTAACGACATCCGTCACGTGGGCGGCGAGTCGCACTTCCCGGGCCTTGGCGGGAATCGCCTCGGTAGCCATGCGGAGGACCTCCGTTTATCGGAATCGGTTTGGCCCAGCCTCTGACACCGCGCTAGAGCCGCCCTCAAGCCGCTCGTCGCCGGAGGTCAGGAGGCCTGGGCGACCTGCTTGGCCTGGCCGTCGCGGTGGATCGTGCGCGACCGGGTGAGCAGCTCGCCGCCGACGCGGACGAGCACGTCCTCGATGAAGAACGTCGGCTCGAACGTCACGGCGCCCTCGGCGTCCGTGCGGGTGACGAGCGAGCAGTACGTGACGTTGAGCGTGTTCTCGTCGACCTCGTCGACCAGGTAGTGGTCGTTCCAGTGCCGCACGGCGACACCGGCGTAGCGCGGCAGCGCGTGCTTCGCGCCGGCGATCATCGCCGCACGCCCCTCGATCTTCTCGCCGCGGTGCGCGTGGTCGGTCACGCCGTCCTCGGTGAACGTGTTCGCGTAGCCCTCGACGTCCAGCGCGTCGAGCAGCCGCATCTGCCGGGCGTAGAACGTCAGGACCTCGATGTAGACGGACACGGCGATGACTCCCATTCCGTTGGCGGGCAACGACTCGACGATGCACGTTCGTTCTCGAAAACCCCTCGATCCCCGCTTCCACCCCGTTTCGACCTCACGTCGAGGCCGCGTCGGCAGGCTCACGGCACCGGTCGTGCACGCGCACAAGGAGGTCTCATGTCCGAAGAAGTTCCCGACGTCAGCAAGACGGTCACGGTGCACGCCTCGATCGAGCAGGCGTTCGCGATCTTCGCGGAGAAGCCGCTCGAGTGGTGGCCGCCGACCCACGTGTTCGTGAAGGACCGGCAGTCGATCACCATCGAGCCTCGGGTCGGCGGCCGCTACTACGAGACGGGCGCGGACGGCGAGGAGATCGCCTGGGGCACGATCACCGAGTGGAACCCGCCGAAGCGCCTGGTGATGACGTGGCGCGTCGGCCCTGGCTGGCGCCCGATCTTCGACGACGTGAAGGCGAGCTTCATCGAGGTCGACTTCGTGGCCGTCGACGAGAACACCACCGAGGTGAGGCTGACCCACGCACAGCTGCACCGCCACGGTGAGATCGCCGGGCAGATCCACACCGCGCTCGACGGCCCCAGCCCCGGCGAGACGCTCGAGCAGTTCGCCGACGTGGTGCGCAAACACGCTGCCTGACAACGCTTTCAGGGCCGCCCCTCGGGTGAGGGGCGGCCCTGTTGCGTCGCGGTCAGGCAGCCGCGGACGTGACCTCGATCGCCAGTTCCACGTCGTACAGCCGGCCGAGCTGCTTCACCAGCTGCGTCACGGGGCGGTCCGGCGGCAGCGCCAGCACGACGTCGAGCCGGGACACACCGGCGCGTTCGGTCGGGCCGAGGCTCAGCGACTCGACGACGACGCCCCGGCTGGCGAACAGCACGACGACCCGCGCGAGCGCTCCGGGGTCGTTGCGCAGCGACAACGACAGCGAATGTCTGTTCATCTCATTCCTCGTCGAAGAGGGGACGAATGCCCCGTGCGGCCATGATCTCGTCGTTCCCGGTCCCCGCGGCCACCATCGGCCACACCTGGGCGTCCTGCCCGACCACGAAGTCGACCACCACGGGACGGTCGCGCACCGACATCGCCTCGGTGATGACATCGTCCACATCGGACCGATCAGTGCACCGCAACCCCGCGCAGCCCAGTGCCTCCGCGAGTTTCACGAAGTCCGGCACGCGGTTGTGCGTGTGCAGCCGCGTGTTGGAGTAGCGCCCTCCGTAGAACAGGGTCTGCCACTGCCGGACCATGCCGAGGTTGCCGTTGTTGATGATCGCAACCTTGATCGGGATGCCCTCGATGGCACAGGTGACGAGCTCCTGGTTGGTCATCTGGAAGCAGCCGTCACCGTCGATGGCCCACACCGTGCGATCCGGCGCGCCGACCTGTGCGCCCATCGCGGCCGGCACCGCGAACCCCATGGTGCCCAGGCCGCCGGAGTTGATGAACGAGCCGGGCCGCTCGTACTTCACGAACTGCGCGGCCCACATCTGGTGCTGGCCGACGCCCGAGGTGTAGATCGCCTCGGGGCCGGCGAGCGTGCTCAGCCGTTCGATCACGTACTGCGGGGCGAGCGCGCCGTCGGTGGGCCAGTCGTAGCCGAGCGGGTAGGTCGTCCGCAGCCCGTTGAGGTAGTCCCACCACGGGGTGAGGTCGGGGGTCGTGGTGACCACCGCGTTGAGTGCGGCGATCACGTCCTGGCAGTCGCCGACGATCGGTACGTCGGCGAGGCGGTTCTTGGAGATCTCCGCCGGGTCGATGTCCGCGTGCACCACCGCGGCGTCCGGCGCGAAGTGGGGCAGCGAGCCCGTCACGCGGTCGTCGAAGCGGGTCCCCAGTGCGATCAGCAGGTCGGCCCGCTGCAACGCCGCGACGGCGGGCACGGTGCCGTGCATGCCGGGCATCCCCAGGTGTTGCGGGTGCGAGTCGGGGAACGCGCCGCGGGCCATCAGCGTGGTGACCACCGGGATCCCGGTGCGGGTGGCCAGTTTCAGCAACGCGTGGGCCGCGCCGGAGCGGATCACCCCGCCGCCGACGTAGAACACCGGCCGGCGCGAGGTCGCCACCAACTGGGCGGCCTTGCGGACCTGAACCGGTGACACGGCGGGACGGGCGTTGCGCGTCCCCGGAGCCGCCGGCACGTACTTCACCGGTGCGGACTGCACGTCTTTGGGCAGGTCCACCAGCACCGGGCCCGGCCGGCCCTCGGCGGCGATCGCGAACGCCTCGGTGATCGCCGCCGGGATGTCGGCCGGATCGGTCACCTGGAAGCTGTGCTTGGTGATCGGCAGGGTGATGCTGCGGATGTCCGCCTCCTGGAAGGCGTCGGTGCCGATCACCGAGCGGGCGACCTGTCCGGTCACCGCGACGATCGGCACCGAGTCCATGTAGGCGTCCGCGAGAGGCGTGACGAGGTTGGTGGCCCCAGGTCCCGACGTCGCCATGCAGACACCCACCCGCCCGGTCGCCGCCGCGTACCCCTGCGCGGCGTGCCCGGCGCCCTGCTCGTGCCGCACCAGCACGTGCCGGATCTTCACCGAGTCCAGCAACGGGTCGTAGGCGGGCAGGATCGCCCCGCCGGGCATCCCGAAGATCACCTCGCAGCCGACGTCCTCGAGCGCTTTGATCAACGCACCTGCGCCTGTGGTATCCACGATGTGAGCTCCCGGAAGGGGTTCAGCCTGCGAGCTGGCGCTCCAGCTGGCGAGGGGACAACGGCTCGTCGAGGGACGGCTCGGAGCTCAGGATCGCCCGCTGCAGCTGACGCAGCCTTTCGGACGGCTCGAGCCCCAGCTCCTCGATCAGCGTGTCCCGCAGCGACTGGTACGCCTCCAGCGACTTCCACTGCCGGCCGGCCCGGTAGAGCGCGAGCATGTACTGCGCGCACAGGTTCTCGTGCATCGGGTGCTGCGCGGTGAGCACCGACAGCTCGCTGAGCAGCGACTGGTGCTTGCCCAGGCGCAGGTCCGTCTCGATGCGCGTCTCGAGGACGCCGAGCCGGCTCTCCTGCAACCGGGTGACCTCCATGCTGAGCCGCACGCCGATCTGCACATCGACCAGCACCGGCCCGCGCCACACTTCGGCGGCCGAGCGGAGCAGGCGCGAGGCGGACTCGAGGTCGCCGACCTCGTACGCGCGCTGACCCGCGGTCGCGAGCCGCTCGTAGCTGCGCACGTCGACGCTCTCCGGCGGCACGTCCAGCAGGTATCCCCCGTACCTGGTGACGAGCACCTTCTTCGCGACACCGGGACCGTCGTCGGGCATGGCCGTGGCGATGCGGCGGCGCACCTGCAGCACGTATGTCTGCAACGTGGTGAGCGCGCTTCTCGGCGGTGTCATCCCCCAGAGTTCCTCGATCAGCGTCGGCACGGTCACGACGTGCCCGGCGTGCAGCCCCAGCAGTGACAGCACCTGACGCGGCTTGACCGCGCTCGGCGCGATCGAGACACCGTTCTCACGTACCTCCAGCGGGCCCAGAACCTTGATCTCCATTGGAGCCTCCCCTGACCGACGGCGGTCCTACTTGGTTGTGCCATCAAGTTCACCTGAGCCGGGCTATCGAACGCCACGTATCCCGCCACGAGTGCGGGATGGCCATCTACTACGGCGGGCATGAGATATTCACACGTCCAAACGAACCCAAACCAATTCGTCCGGTAATCAGGCGAACACGCTGGGTGAGAGTTCCGGGAAATACTCGTCTTTCTGTGTGAAATCGCCTCGGCGAGCACCTTCAGGTTTGGTTTCTGTACCGATACAGTTGCCGACGCGAGCATGCTTCGGCTGTCTACCATTCGACCATGGGCGCGCCGGTATGCCGATGTCGCGGAGAGGCACGCCCATTGGGGGAAAGTTGAATGCCGCACACGCAATACCCAGATACCGCGCGGTCGTCATCGCGGTCTTCGCCGGGGTCTGCCTGACCGACCTCGGCCGCCTGGTGTTACTGACGCGTGACATGGCCGAAATAGTGGTGCTGACCATTGATTTGGCACTGCTGCTCGCACTGCAGCTGACATATTTCCGGGAACTGAGCACGGCCACCAGGCACGTCACCCTGGCCGCCCAGGTGCTGCTCCTGCTGGCCCCGCTCGCCCTGGGTCACGCCTGGGCCGGAGTGGCCGGCCTGATCGCCGGCAACGCATTGCTCGTCCTGCGCCCGTGGGCGGGCTGGACGCTTTTCGCGGCAACAGTGCTGGTCACAGGCCTGTCCAACGGGGCGTCACCAGGTGAGGCAGCGGTGGCGGCCGCGTCCACCGGCCTGCTCCTGGCCTACCTCGGCACGCCCTCACGCCGCCCCGTTCCGGACGTGCCCGACGCACCCGACGTGTCGCACCCGGTCGCCGCGAGCAAGATCCACACCGCCGTCGCCGCCGAACGCATGCGCGTCGCCCGCGACCTGCACGACCTGCTCGGCTACAGCCTCAGCGCCATCAAGCTCAAGAGCGAGCTCGCGCACCGGATCGTCGGCGAGCAGCCGGAGGACGCGAAGCAGCAGCTCAGCGAAATCCTGGACATCACCCACCACGCCCTGGCCGACGTGCGCTCACTCGCCCGCGCCTACCGGCCGCTGTCGCTCGCCGACACCTCCGACTCGGCGAAGGCGATGCTGTCCGCGTCGAACATCGACGTCCGCGTGGAGCTCGACCACGACCCGCTGCCCGAGCCGGTGGAGTCGGTGCTCGCCGCCGTGCTGTGCGAGGCCGTGACCAACATATTGCGCCACAGCAACGCCAGCAGCTGCACGATCGGCGTGCGCCAACGCGACAGCACCGTCCTGCTCGACGTCATCAACGACGGCGCGCGCGCCCGCCCCGCCTCGGCCGACTGCAACGGCGTCCGCAACCAGGCCGAGCGCGTGAAGGCGGCAGGCGGCACGTTCAGCGCCCGCCACGTGGACGACGGCATGTTCCACGTGCACGCCACGATCCCGGCACCGTCCCCGCGTTCCTGACCGCACGCCCG
>JAVXWK010000976.1:0-4278 GCA_032230575.1 Pseudonocardiales bacterium
GGATCTTCGTCATCTTCCAGCGCCTGCACCCCAAGGACGCCTATCCGGGCACGGGCATCGGGCTGGCGATGTGCCGGAAGATCGTCGAGTACCACGGCGGCACGATCTGGCTGAGAACCGATGTGGACTCCGGCACGAGTTTCGAGTTCACCCTTCCCGTGGTAGCCGAGCTTGTTGCCCAGGACGAGGCCGACGTTGAGGAAACCGCATGACTGAGTCACCACTGAACGTGATCGACGTCCTGCTCGTGGAGGACGATCCCGGCGACGCCCTGATGACCCAGGAGGCGTTCGAGCACCACAAGATCCGCAACACCCTGCACGTGGTGAAGGACGGCGTGGAGGCCCTGGAGTTCCTGCGGCGCGAGGGCCAGTACGAGAACGCGCCGCGGCCGGGGCTGATCCTGCTGGACCTGAACCTGCCCCGCAAGGACGGGCGCGACGTGCTCAGCGAGGTCAAGACCGATCCGGAACTGCGGCACATCCCGGTCGTGGTGCTGACGACGTCCGAGGCGGAGGAGGACATCCTGCGCAGCTACAGCCTGCACGCCAACGCCTACGTCACGAAGCCGGTGGACTTCGACCGGTTCATCGAGGTCGTCCGTCAGATCGACGACTTCTTCGTCACCGTGGTGAAGCTGCCGCGCTGATCACGGCCGCGCTGAAGTCCAGGCAGGACTGGCAGATCTTCGCGTCCGCGCCTTCGTGAACGGGCTTGGTCTCGCTGCAGAACGAGCAGTCGCCGACCTCGCTGACCCGCGCCTCCGCGACGCACACGTTGCAGATCAACGCGACCGGCCCGGCCATCATCTTGTCGACCTCGTCGGCGACGCGACCGCAGAACCAGCACTTCTCGGTCCGCTTGGACTGCTCCACGATCTGGTGCACGCGCTGGTGGCTCATCTTCAGCGCTTCCGCGATCTCGCGCATCGACCCGCCGGCGCGGTGCAGACGCAGCACGCTGTGGTGGTACACGGCTTTCGCGATGTCGGCCTGATCCTGAGCGGCGGCCGAGGCAGTGCCCGCCTTGCGCGCGGCCGCCAGCAGTTCGTCGTCGAGGGTCATGGCGTCTAGGGTAGCTAGACGCGTCTAGTAGGTCTAGACGCTAGTCCACACCGCGGACGATGGCGGGGTCCTCGTCGGCCTGGACGACCCACTCCTCGTCACCGCGGCGCGGCGGGATCACCGGAGCCCACATGCCCGTTCCACCGGGACGGGAAACATCCTTGGCAGCAAGTAACTCTTCTAACGCAGTCATGCCTTCTGGCTACCCGTTTGCTCCGAACGTATGCCTGACAACATGGTTGTGATGGCTTCCATGACGCGCGTGGTGGCCTCGTCCAGTACGTCGGCGGTCAGCTCGCGGTCGTACAGGTCGGACAGGTCCACCGGCGCGCCCGCGACGACCTCGACCCTCTTGCGCGGCAACAACCTCGGCAGGATCGTGCCCTTCGGCAACAGGTCCTGCGTGCCCCACTCGGCGACCGGGACCACCGGAACGCGGGCTTCGAGGGCCAGCCGCGCGACGCCGGACTTGCCCTTCATCGGCCAGTTGCCGAGGTCGTTGGTGAACGTGCCCTCGGGGAACACCATCACGCACTCCCCCGCCTGGAGCGCTTCCACGGCGGGCCGCAGGGCCTCGGCGGCCTTGACCGTGCCGCGTTCGACCGGGATGTGGCCGCCGGAGCGCATGACCCAGCCGATGACCGGCGTGCGCCACAACGACGCCTTGGCGAGCACGCGCGGCACCCGGTTCGACATCAGCGAGAACACCACGGCGGCGACGGTGTCCGCGTTCGACAGGTGGTTGAACGCGAGGATCACGCCGCCGTTGCCCGGCACGTGCTGCTTGCCGCGCACTCGCAGCCTGACGAACAGCACGACGATCGGCCACAGCACGTCGATCGCCAGCGAGAACCAGAATCCCCGGCCTCTGCGGGGCATCTTCCAGGTCCAGGCGGCCAGCTCAAGCGGTCTCACACTTGATATTCGAGCACGCCGGCGTTCACCGTTCGGGTCAATTCGCCACGTTCGACCAGAACGTCGAGGTGCGCGGCCGTCTCACCGATCGCCAGCACCTGGTTGAACATGTCGAGGTCGTCGAACCGGCGCTGGCGGCGGGTCCAGCCGATCTTGCGCGCGGTCTCGAACGCGCTGCCGCTGACCGCCTTGAGGATCTCCTCCAGGCGCTGTTCGTGGTGGTGCAGCAGCTCGTCCACGCGAGCGTGGGAGCTGTCCGTCACGGGCCCGTGAGCGGGCAGCAGCGTGAGGTCCGGCAGCTCGCGGGTGAGCCGCAGCGACGTCATGTAGTCGCCGAGGGGCAACTCGGGCCGCAGCGGCTCGAAGCCGATCGACGGCGTGATGTGGGGCAGCACGTGGTCGCCCGAGAACAGCACCTTCGCGGTGTGGTCGACGAACACGACGTGGCCGCGGGTGTGGCCGGGCGTCGGGATGACCTCGAGCTTGCGGTGTTCGAGGTCGACGATGCTCCTGGTGAGCCACTCGTCGGGTTCCTCGTAGTCGCGCAGGGCGTCGTCGCGGTTGACGTGGTGCATGATCTTGATCCACGTCTCGGCCAGCTCACCCGCACCCCATTTGCGCAGGTCGTCGACGTGCTGGTCCTCCTGGCCGTGCAGGATGTGCCGCAGTGACGGCTGCTCGCCGAGGCCGAGCGCGATCTTGCTGCCGAACGTCCGCCGCAACGCCACGGCCATCGTGAAGTGGTCGCGGTGCACGTGTGTGACGAGGAACTTCCTGATGTCCCCGAAGCCCTTGTTCAACGTCCCGAGCGCGGCTTCCAGCTGGTCGCGCGCCTCGTCCAGCGCCCAGCCCGAGTCGACGAGCACCAGCCCGTCGCCGTCCTCGATCGCGTACACGTTGACCGCGCGCAGGCCGTCGTTCGGCAGCGGCAGCGGGATGCGGTGCACTCCTGGTGCCACCTCGAACGCGCCCGGTTCACTCCACACGCCCGCTCACCTCGTTGTCAGCGATGTTGTTAGCTTAAGCAACTACCGGACGGTAACACGGTATTCGGGGTGCTTGTCGATGTACTTCGCCACAAACGGGCACAGCGGCGAAACCTTGACATCACGGGCGATGGCGTCGTCGAGCGCGAACTTGGCGAGCCGCGCGCCGAGCCCCTGTCCCGCGTACGCCTCGTCGACCTCGGTGTGCACGAGAGCGATCACATCGCCGATCGTGCGGTACTCCAGGAACCCGGCGAGCGCGCCCTCGACATGGACCTCGTAGCGGCTCTCGGCCTCGTTGTTGCTGACAGCGCTGGTGACCATGTCAACCATCTTGCCTCGGAAGATGGAAAATGGCCCGCATGGACGTCTACCTCCTGATTCTGGGTGACCATCTGCCCAACCCGTGCACGGGCGAGGAGGTGTCCCAGGCCGACCGGCTGCGGGCGATGGTGGAGCAGGCGGTCGTCGCGGAGGAGGCGGGGTTCGCGGGCGTCGCGATCGGCGAGCACCACTTCACCCGCTACATCGTGTCCGCACCGGAACTGCTGCTCGCGGGCGTGGCGGCGCGGACGTCCACACTGAAACTCTCGACCGGCGTGACCCTGCTGGCCCACCGCGACCCGGTCCTCGTCGCGGAGTCCCTGGCCACGCTGGACGTCCTCTCGAACGGCCGCGCCGAGCTGATCGTGGCGCGCGGGGTCGACCAGCAGACCGACGCGGCGTTCGGAGTGCAGCCCGGTCAGCTGCGGGAGCGGTTCGAGGAGCACCTGCGGTTGCTCATCAAGCTGCTGGAGGAGCCTGAGGTGAGCTGGGACGGCAGGTTCCGCGGCCCGCTCTCCCACGTGACGACGACGCCACGCCCGGTGCAGACGCCGCGACCGACCGTGTGGATCGGGTCGGGCTCGGCGGTGTCGGCCGATCTCGGGGCTGAGCTGCACATGCCTCTGATGCTGCCGTCGACGCTGCGGGATCCGTCGATCTACGCGGAAGTCGTGCAGCGGTACCGGGAACGATTCCCGGGCGGCCGCGTCGGCGTGCCGAGCCATGTGTTCGTGGCGCATGACGATGCTCGCGAGCGGTGGCGGCCACATCTCGCCGAGTACGCGCGGTTCGCGGACCCGTGGCGCGGCGATGGCGACATCGACGTGGACGCGATCATGGACGGTGCGGCGGTGTGCGGGACGCCGGACCAGGTGGCGGACAGGCTGAACACGTTGGCGGAGCTGCTGACCATCGACACGCACCTCGTGATGGTGGACATCGGGGGCATGCCGCCCGAATCGGTCATCGAGACGATCCGCCTGTTCGGT
>JAVXWK010000990.1:0-4393 GCA_032230575.1 Pseudonocardiales bacterium
AACCTGCTCGCGAGCCACGACTCGGACGAGCAGGCGGCGGCGTGGACGCAGCTCACCTCCAAGAACGCGAACGACCCGCTGATCAACCGCGCGACGCAGGCCCTCTACCCGGCCGGCTCGACGTTGAAGACGGTGGTCGCCGCCGCCGCGCTGGCCGACGGCAAGAACAAGGACACGCAGTACACCGCCGCGGGCACCATCAAGCTGCCGCAGAGCACGACGGACCTGCCGAACTTCAACGGCACGCCGTGCGGCCCCGGCCAGACGGTGTCGATGGAGACCGCGCTCGCCAAGTCGTGCAACACCGCGTTCGCCGAGATGGCGGGCCAGCTCGGCGCGAACAAGCTGCGCAGGCAGGCGGAGAAGTTCGGCTTCAACGACTCAGGCCTCAAGGTGCCGATGCCCGTCGAGACCTCGACACTCGGCCCGATCCCGGACGACGCCTCGCTCTACCAGACCGGCATCGGCCAGCGCGACGTGCAGATCACGCCGCTGGAGAACGCGGTGGTGGCGGCGACGATCGCCAACGGCGGCGAGCGGATGCAGCCGTACCTGGTGTCGAAGATCCTCGGCCCTGACCTGAAGCAGATCGACGAGACCGACCCCGACGAGGTCGAGACCGCGATGAGCAAGGACAACGCGGCCGCGCTGCGCGACATGATGATCCAGTCGGAGATCAACACCGGCGGTGAGGGCCGCAACAACAACATCCAGATCGCGTCGAAGACCGGTACCGCCGAGCACGGCAGCGACCCGCTGAAGACCAAGCCGCACGCCTGGTACATCGCCTTCGCCCCGGCGCAGAAGCCGGAGATCGCGATCGCGGTGATCGTGGAGGACGGTGGCGACCGCGGTCTGGGTGCCACCGGTGGCAAGGTCGCCGCTCCGATCGGGCGCGCCGTGATCAACGCGTACCTGGTGGGTCGCTGATGCTCACCAAAGGCCAGCTCCTCGCCGACCGCTACCGCCTCACCAGGCGGATCGCGGTCGGTGGCATGGGCGAGGTCTGGGAAGGCGCCGACGAGCGGCTCGACCGACGGGTGGCCGTGAAGGTCCTCAAGGCCGAGCTCTCCGGCGATCCCGAGTTCCTGCACCGCTTCCGCGTCGAGGCGCGGATGACGGCGTCGCTCAACCACCCCGGCATCGCGTCGGTGCACGACTACGGCGAGACCGCGTCCGTCACCGACGGGCCGGAGGACACGGCGTACCTCGTGATGGAGCTCGTCGAGGGCGAACCGCTCGCGACGATCATCTCGCGCGGCCGGCTGACCGCCGAGGTGACGCTGGACCTGCTGGAGCAGACCGGAAACGCGTTGCAGGCGGCCCACGAACGCGGGCTCGTGCACCGGGACGTGAAGCCGGGCAACATCATGGTCACGCCGTCGGGGAAGGTGAAGATCACCGACTTCGGCATCGCGAAGGCCGTGGACGCGGCACCCGTGACGCGGTCCGGCATGGTCATGGGAACCGCGCACTACATCGCGCCCGAGCAGGCTCTCGGCGGAGAGGCCGAACCCGCGAGCGACGTCTACTCGTTGGCAGTGTGTGGCTACGAATGCCTTGCGGGACACCGGCCTTTCCTGTCGGACAACGCTGTGACGGTCGCGATGATGCACATCCGCGACATGGCGCCGCCGTTGCCGCGGGACGTGCCGCCGGGTGCTCGGGCGCTGATCGAGGCGACGCTGGTGAAGGACCCGCGGCAGCGCTACCGGACCGGTGGCGAGTTCGCCGCCGCCGTGAGCGCGGTGCGAGTGGGTCAGCCGTTGCCGACACCGTCCGGGTTCACGATGCCGCAGATGGTGCCGGTGCCGCCCCAACAGTTGCCCCAACAGTTGCCACAGCAGATGGCACCGCAGATGGCGCCGCCGCCCGTGCAGCAGGTGCCGCAGCAGCTTCCGCAGGGGCCGCCACCTCCACAGGTGTCGCAGCCGCTGCCGGTTCCGCCGCAGATGCAGCACCACCCGACTGGGCCGGGACGTCCCGGTACCCATCCCGCGATGCAACCGGCGCACCAGACCGGGACGTTCGCACCCATGCAGCCACCACCGGGGAGAAACCGGACCGTCGTCTGGGTTATGGTCGCTCTCCTGGTGACCGTGCTGCTGGTGCTCGGCGTGGTCGTCCTGTGGAAGTTGACCGTGAAGCCGAACAACGGCAGCGGGCAGGGTGGCCAGACGACGACCTCCAGCTCGGCCAACCCGAACTCCCCGGCGAACGGGCAGGCGAAGCCCGACACCGCCGACCGGATTCCGGGCAACGCGCCGAAGCGGATCGACGAGGACGACTACATCGGTCGTTCCGGCGAAGAGGTCAGCAGAGACCTGATCGACCACGGCTTGGAGCCCAGGGTGCAGAGCCCGCAGGGCACAGCGCCGGGCGACCTGAAGAAGTGCCGGGTCACCGCCATCACGCCGGAAGGCGACGTGGCGGTCGGCTCGCAGGTGAAGGTGACGTGCGCGCCATGAGCAAGACCAGAACCGAGTTGGGAACACCGTCGACGAGGAGCGGGACGAAGCACCGATGAGCACTCCGCGACTGCTCTCAAACCGCTACGAACTGGGCGAGACCCTCGGGTACGGCGGCATGTCCGAGGTCCACAAGGGGCGGGACGTCCGTCTCGGCAGAGACGTGGCGATCAAGGTGCTGCGCGCCGACCTCGCCCGTGACACCCAGTTCCAGGAGAGGTTCAAGCGCGAGGCCCAGAACTCGGCTGCGCTGAACCACCCGGCGATCGTCGCGGTGTACGACACCGGCGAGACGCAGACCGAGTACGGCCCGCTGCCGTACATCGTGATGGAGTTCGTCGACGGCCGGACGCTGCGCGACATCGTGAAGACGCAGGGCCCGCTGTCGGGCAAGCGCGCGATGGAGGTCATGGCCGACGTCTCGGCCGCGCTCGACTTCAGCCACCGGCACGGCATCGTCCACCGCGACGTGAAGCCGGCCAACATAATGATCACGAAGTCCGGCGCCGTGAAGGTGATGGACTTCGGCATCGCCCGTGCCCTGCACGACGGTCAGGCCGCGGTCACCCAGACCGCCGCGGTGATCGGCACGGCCCAGTACCTGTCGCCGGAGCAGGCGCGCGGTGAGTCCGTCGACGGCCGTTCCGACGTCTACGCCGCCGGTTGCGTGCTGTTCGAGCTGCTGACCGGCGAGCCGCCGTTCACCGGCGATTCCCCCGTCGCGGTCGCGTACCAGCACGTGCGGGAAGACCCGAAGCCACCGTCGCAGCTGAACCCGAAGGTGTCGCCGCAGCTCGACGCGATCGTGCTGAAGGCGATGTCGAAGGGTCCGGCCAACCGCTACCAGTCGGCCGCGGAGATGCGCGCCGACCTGGTCCGCGTGCTCTCCGGTCAGCGCCCGTCCGCGCCGGCCGTGATGACGGCCGAGGACCGCACCGCCGTGATGAACGAGCAGGCGCGCGCCCCTCGCACGCAGATGATGACCGGTGGTGGCAGGCATCGCCCGGCGGCGTTGAAGTCGGAGCCGGAGGACGACTACGACCCGATCGCCGACGAGGAAGAAGAACGGCGCGCCAAGCGCAAGAAGGCAATCATGATCACGCTGGTGGTGATCCTTTGCGTGGCCGTGCTCGGCCTCGCCGCGTGGATCACCGCGAACGTGATGAACACCGGCAACCAGGCCAGCGAGAAGACCTCGGTTCCGTCGATCGTCGGCCGCAGTCCCTTGGAAGCCAAGGAGCTGGTGACGAAGGCGGGCCTCGTGCCGCAGCAGCAGGACGTCGCCTGCGAGCCCGGTGCGAACGGCGCGGCGGCCCCGTGCACGTCCGACCAGATCTCCAAGGTGATCAGGACCGACCCGCCGGACGGCTCGCAGGTGGCGAAGGGCTCGCAGGTCACGATCTTCGTCGGAGCGCCTCCCGGTGAGGCGTCCGTCCCCGACCTGAAGGGCAGGACGGCGCAGGAGGCCCAGGCGATCATCGACAAGGACCCCGGCGGCTTCAAGCTCGTGCAGGGCGAGACGATCGAGGTCGAGGACACCAAGCTGGTTGGCAAGGTGGCCGCGCAGAACCCGGAGTCCGGCCTGAAGCTGAAGAAGGGTGGCAACATCACCATCCAGCTCGGCAAGGCACCGGACAAGCAGAACGTGCCGAACGTCGTGGGTGACGACCAGGACGACGCCCGCCAGACGCTCCAGGGTTCCGGCTTCAAGGTCAACATCCGCCAGGTCGACAGCGCCAAGCCCGAGGGTCAGGTCGTCAATCAGAACCCGGTGGGCAACAGCAAGGCGGCCAAGGACACCTTGATCACGCTGGACGTCTCGAAGGGCAACCAGATCGAGATGCCCGACCTGACCGGTCTGAAGCAGAAGGACGCCGAGAACAAGCTGAGGGCGCTGGGCTGGAACGGTGCCTTCAACGTGGACA
>JAVXWK010001004.1:0-3231 GCA_032230575.1 Pseudonocardiales bacterium
CACCTGGGGTGGCCGTCCGGCCGAACAGGACGGTGCCCCTGCTCGGGCCGGGCCCCACCGTCGACGAGAAGTCAGAAGGGATGGCTCTTGCCGCCGAAAACTGCGCTGACCGAGTCGTCGGTAAAGATTCGGCGGATGGAGGCGGCAAGTAACGAAGCGCATGACACGACGTCGATTGATGCGGGTACGTCTGGCCTCAGCGGAATGGTGTCGGTGACGACGATCCTCTCGAGAGGTGACGATCGAAGGTTCTCGTAGGCCCGGCCCGCGAACACTGCGTGGGTGGCCGCGGCGAATATTCGACGGGCGCCGCTGCTCACCACGGCCTCCGCGGCCGCGCGCAACGTGCCGGCTGTGTCGACGATGATTGCGGTCTTGTCGTGGACATCGCCGATGACGTGTCCGATCTCGGCGGCCTGGTGCCGAGGGCGGTCCTTGTCGAGGATCGCCAGCCCAGCGCCCAGACGGATGGCGAACTGCTTGTTCAGTTTCACCCGGCCGGCGTCGGGAGCCACAACGACAAGGTCGTCGTCCAGGCCGGCGAAGTGATCTGCCAACATCATCAAGGCCGTCATATGGTCGACCGGGACGCCGAAGAAGCCGTGCAACTGACCTGCGTGCAGGTCCATCGTGAGGACCCGGTCCACACCCGCGGCTTCGAGAGTGCGAGCGACCATGCGTGCCGAGATCGGTTCACGGGGCGCCGACTTCTTATCCTGCCGGGAGTACCCATACCAGGGCGTCACGGCGATCACGCGATGCGCGCTGGCGCCCACCGCCGCGTCGATGAGCAACAGCAGCTCCATCAGCGCGTCGTTGGCGGTGACGCCCGTCTCGGCGTTGCCGCACATCGGCTGGACGAGGAAGACGTCCGCGCCGCGGACCGACTCGCCGAAGCGGCAGTAGACCTCGCCGTTCGAGAACGTCTTCAGCGTGACCGGCGCCAACGCGACGCCGAGCTCGCGCCCGATCTGCGCCGCGAGCGTCGGGTGCGCGCGGCCGCCGAACAGCATCAGCCGCTTGCCTCCGATCAGCGGCAGGCTCGTCTGCAGCCGGGCCGCGGGGGCGGTCATCAGCATGCGCCACGTTGCGGGGCACGGCCGAGCAGCGCACGCCCCGCCGCGTACGCCTCACGGAGGTCATGGCCGTCGTAGGTGACGGCGGCCGCCTCGCGCAGCGCGTCGGTCGCGTTGACCGCCACCGTGTTGTGGAACTCCGCGAACAGCGGCACGTCCGACGACGAGTCGCCGTACGCCACGCAGTCGTCCACGCTGACCCCGTGCTGTTCGAGCAGCTCCCGCGCGATCGTGACCTTCGAGTCGGGCGTCAACACCAGCGACTCGTCGACGAGCCCGCCCGGCAGGACGCCCGCGCCGTACACCGTCTCGATGCCGAAGCGCGACAGCCGCTCGGCGAAGAACTTCGGCGACAGCGTGATCACCGCGGCGTGCTCGCCGCGGGTGCGGATGTCGGCGAACACCGCCTCGATGCCGCCGATCCACCGGGACGCGTCGAACACCGTGTCGACGTCGCGGTCGCTGAGGCCCTTCCACAGCGGCACGCACAGCTCGTAGAACTCGACGTGCCCGACCTGCCCGATCGCCCACCGCGCCTCGAGGTCGTGGATGAGCTCTGAGTGGCCCGCGTGAACGGACAGGTCGAGACAGGCGGAACCCTCCAGGAGGGTCCCGTCCATGTCGAAGATGTGGAGTCGGCTCACACCGCTACGCACCGACCGGGACCGGCCGCTGGTTGGCCTCGCTGGCCGCGACCATGTCCGCGACCGCGGCGGCGTAGTAGTGCTCCGGGTATTCGCGCTCGCTGTTGGCGATCAGCTCGGCGAAGTCCCACTTTTGCAGCATCTGCCCGTTGCGGAACACCGGCACCAGCAGGTTCTCCTCCGGCGCCACCGCGTCGCGCCGGACGGTCTGGTAGTCGCCGTCGCGCTGCACGAGGGCGAGCCGGCCGGCCTTGGACACCTTCATCTTGTCGCCGGTCGGGGTCTTGCAGATGTCGCGCCACTCGCCGTTCACGCACACGGCGTTGGCCTTCATGCCGAACTCCATCGTGTCGCGGTTGCAGTGCTGCAGCAAGCCGCCGCCCATGCCGAACACGGCGTTGTCGGCAGCGAATCCGCGGCGCTCCATCTCGATGAACACCTTGGGCAGCGTCTCCCGGCGGACGCCGTCGCCCTGGACGACGCGGACGAACGGCGGCAGAACCTTGAAGCCCTTCGAGTTGGTCTCGTAGCCGAACGCGTCCATCAGCCACTCGGTGGTGTCGGCCGTGACTTCGACGACGTCGCCAGAGTCCGGCCGTACGCCGACGAGGCCCGGGAAGTTCTGGACCATCTCCTTGAGCTCGCCGCCGATGATGTTCTTGACGCAGTTCTCGTGGTCGTAGGTGTCTGACAGCACGAGCGCGCAGCCCTCGGGCGCGTAGACCTCGAGCATGTTGCGGATGGCGTCGACCTCGTGGTCCTTGCCCCACGCGCAGAAGCCGGCGTGCTCGGAGTTCGGGCCCGAATTCGACGGGTCGACCGCGTTGTAGAACTTCTTGGCCGCGTTGATCCCGGGCACCGTGTCCGACTGGCTGAAGTTGACCAGGTGCGCGAGGCCGCCGAGCGAGGCGGACTCGTTCGAGCTCACGCCGCGGGCGCCGTAGTCGTGCAGGATGTGGCGCACGAGCTCGGGGTGATCCGACGTCGCCGCGAAGGTCTGCTTGACCTGCTGCTTGGCCAGCCAGGAGATCGTGCCGACCGTCGTCGGGTACCAGACCGCACGCAGCAGCGCGGTCTCGAAGAAGCTCGTCGCCCACCAGTACTTCGGGTCGGTGTTGATGAGCTGGACGAGGACGTTCTTGACCGGCAGCACGGTGCCCTCAGGGACCGCCTCGATCTCGACCGGGAGGTAGCCGCCGTGGTCGTTGAGGATCCCGAGCCAGTTGTTGCGGTTGAAGTGCATCCCCTGCTCGCGCTCGGTCTCCTCGGCCTCGTCGATGTCCTCGAGCGTGATCGGGTGCATGAGGTACTCACGGATGAACGCCTGGAGACCCACGAACATCGACACGGGGAACTCGCCGCCGCGGGACTCGATGTAGCTCGAGACGTACTCCGTGCCCTTGGGATACAGCGGATAGTGGCAGTGCTTGTAGTTGTCGGTGTTGAGAATGAGGTTGTGGAAGCTGTTGTAGGACACCTGCGGGTTTCCCTCCCAGTTTGAGATTCGTTTC
>JAVXWK010001024.1:0-3583 GCA_032230575.1 Pseudonocardiales bacterium
GAGCAAGCTCGTCGTGCCGATCGTTGACGACGTGCTGGCCGCGCCCGTGCAGCCGTGCAGCTTCCGCACCACCGAGGCGCCGCTGTCGCAGTGACGCCGGCCAGGCCTGGTCGGGGGGAGCCCTAGGAAAGCGCCCCGACCAGGCCGGTGGCCGGCGGACCCGTCCCGTACCACGAAACGGAGTCACGCAGATGATCCCGCAGACCAAGACGAGCCGGCGCACCGCACCGGATGACGACTGGCAGCCCGACGGCGCGTGCACGTGCGCGGCGTTCAGCATCCGTGGCCGCACGCTGCACAACTACGGCCAGCCCGGCTGCCGGCACGAACCGCAAGCCGTGCCCGCAGACCAGGTGTCCTCATGCTGACGCGTCCCCAGCTGAGCTTGTTGCGCGCGGTCCGCGCGGGTCACGTGGCCTGGCGGCACCACCTGCGCGACGGGTGGGCGATCCACCGCAGCGACGTCGGCTCCAGCAGCACCGGCGGAGGCCTCGGCCTCCGCGTCACCGCCGCAGTCACACGTCTCACCGCCCACGGCCTGCTCGTTGCCGCGCCGAAGCCAACCGGCGACGGCCACGACGTGCCGATCGAGCTCGCGGAGCCGGGGAAGGCGATGCTCGACCTCGCGGACCCGCAGACTCTCGCCGCCGACACCGCCGCCGCGGCCCCGCACCTGCCGATGGTCGACGACGGCCGTGAACGGTTCGAGGCCGGAGACGAGTTCGACGCGCCCAGCGGCGCGATCCTCGACCTCACCGAAGACCACCCGGAGCGGCAGGGCTGGTGGCAGCGGCAAGGCGAGTGGTGGGTCCCCGTCGATCCGCCCGCCGACGAAGGAGGCTGGTCGTGATGCCCGCGGTCGGTGGCCTGGCCGAGACCACCGACCACCACGGCACGACCACGTCGCCGGAACCAATGGTGTACCGGGCGAGCACGTCGTTCGCTACGGCGTTCCACTCCTACCGCCAGGCACTGCGGGCAGCCCTGCTCGAGGTGCGTGCCTACAACACCGAGCACCCGGACCTGCCGCTGGCGCTGCTGAAGTACCGCCTCGACCACACCATCAAGGTCGCCGGGTTCACCCACACCCGCCCAGATCAGCCCATGCCTGACGGCCTCGCCCTCTATCCGTCGCGAGGAGAACACCTCGTCCCGGTCTCCGGTGCGCCCGGCAAACCCTGGCGCCCGGTGCTGCGCCACTACCGACGGCAGTTCCCCAACCTGATCGACACCGTGTTCACGTCGCATGGCGTGCCGGTCTACTGCTTCACGGCCACCAGTTCCCACACCGCGAGCGTGCACGACCTCGGCGAGCACGGCGTGTTCGTCACGATCCCCGGTGGCTACCGCGAACCCGGCACTCACCTGATCACGGTGCCGCTGCAGGAGTTCCGTCTCGCCCAGGACAGCCACGAGAACAGGACGGTGTCGTGATGAGCGCTCACCAGTACACCGAGTTCGGCATCCGGTGGACGATGGAGCACGGCGTCCCCCGCGTCGTGCTGGGTGGGACCCGCGCGGCCGCGGAAGAACTGCTCGACGATCCGCCCGCGGGCTCGCTGGACGGTGTCGTGGTGGAGCGGGTCGTCACGCTCTCCCCGTGGGAGCCGGCGACCGGTGTCCAGCCGCGCACACCGCCGCTGTTCGCCCAGCCGCGTCGCGTCTTCACCCTGCCCGGCTTCCCGGACGGCGTCGTGCGGGACAGCAGCGACTTCGACGGCCTGGGCTACATCGTGCTCGGCGACGACGCCGAGCAGATCGTGATCCTCGGCCACCCCCTCCACGCGGACGTCACCGCCTTCCAGCGCTGGTACGAGAAGAACGAGGGCGGCGACCCGGACAACAGCGGGTACTCCGACACCGTCGAGACCACCTACGCCCGGCAACTACGCGAGTGCCCCACCCACCAGAGGAAAACCCGCGACTGCACGTGGTGCACCCGGATCGACCCGGACGAGCCGTGGCTGGACTGGACCCGTGCGGACAACGAACCGCCGCACGCCAACGCGACCACGCCGCACTACTTCCCGATCACGCTCTGGCACCTGCACGGGTGATCACGCCCAGGTACATGTAGCCGCTACAGTTGTTGGCAGCAACGGGGTCCTCACCGCGCGATCCCAACTCCGAGCCGACCCGGTCCCCACGTGACCACCTCGGCATCGAAGGACAAGACGGCCCAGAGTCGCGAGCGCGGTAGAGCAGCACCACGCGATGACGTCGGAAGACCTGGACGAACCTCGCGGGGTGACGTGGGCTCCCCGCTGGAGGACACCCAGATGACCAGCCACTCCAAGCGCAAAGCCGTGCGCGAGCACCGGGACGCCACCGGCGACGGCCATACCGAAGCGGTCCGCGCCGTCGCCGCCAGCCGTGCGCCGTCGATGGCCGACTGCGATCCCGCCGAGGTTCCGGCGCCGGTGGCGGTGATGATGGCCCGGAACCTGCACGCGGCCCGTCTGCACCTCAACGCCGTCTACCGCCTCGCCCAGAACAACGGCGTGCTGCCGTTCTTCCGCTCCGACAAGCCAACCGGCATGGCCGCCCGGCTGGACGCCGCGCTGAGCCAGCTCGGATCCCGAGTGCTCGACTTGAGGGACTGGAGCGAACGCACCGCGCACCACTCGGGCGCGATTGATTCAGTGCCGGAGATCCTGAGCAACGACAACGCCAGCGAGACCGCCCGCCAGGCGCTCTACCCGGAGCTCGAGGGCGCGGCCGGCGAATCCTGGTGCACGGCGGAAGGCGGCCGGATGCCGCTGCCCGGCGAATCCCACGTCGACTTCGACCCGAACTCCGCGCCCGATGCCATCCGGCACAACCTGCCAGGCCCTGTTCCCGACTGGCACCTGTCCGCGCACGCGACCGGAATCAACGTGCGCAAGGCCGGCGACATCGCACCCGGCACGCCCGCCACGCCGATCTGGCAAGCACATGACCAGCTGTCCCGCTACCTCAGCGGCTGGATGTATCGCGGCGGCGACTCCCCGGCCGACCTGGCCATCGCACTGGACGGCCTCAGCGAGCTGGCCGACGCCTTGCCCGCCGCCGTCGAGGCAATCTGCCGGGAGATCGAGCAGAGGTCCGCCTCCGGGCAGCTCCACGGAGTCGACCAGACGCGGCTCGCCAAGGCCCAAGCGCGGTTCACCGCGATGACCGCCGAACTGAACGAGGAGAACCACGGCCGCCGCAACCACCTCCGCGGTGCCATCGGCGAGATCCGCCGGGCAGTGACCGGAGCAGCGCCTGTTCTGCCTGCGAAGCCAGGAATGCGCGCGGCGCTGGAGAGGATCGCGCCGCGGTTCAACGGCCGCACGGCGATCCAGATCCGCGCCGAGCTCGGCAAGGAAGCCTTTGCCCAGCGGCAGGTGTCCAAGACCCGAGCGGCCAACTACGACCGCCAGGACCTGATCGCGCGAATGCTCACCTGGATGCACGTCACCGGTGCGACCACGTACGACGCCACCGCCCATCTGGCAGCGGAAGCCTGACACCGCACGTACGCCTCGCGGGCACACGCATCGAGCTGGCCCCGTCCAGATTCCGCGCGGCAAGTGCCTGAAACGGTGGTGGCTCACAGGAA
>JAVXWK010000624.1:0-2671 GCA_032230575.1 Pseudonocardiales bacterium
CAACGGGTGCAGGACGAGTGCCGTGAGCGAGAACGGCGGCAGCGTCCGGCTGGTGGCGGTGCCGTCGGTCGAGGTCGTGATGGTGGCCGCGCCGTTGGTGAACGTGTGCACCGTCGGCGCGGCAGCGGAAGGTGTGTAACCGGCGTAGTCGATGGCGACCGTGCGCGGGTTGTCCGGGTCGGAGTTGAGCAGCAGCACCGAGAGGTCGCCGTTCGGCCGGCGTGCCGCGTGCGCCCTGACCGACGGGTCGCCGGAGCCCGCGCGGATGAGCTGGTCACCGGGTCGCGCGAACAGGCTGAGCATCTTCAGCGCGTGGTACGGCGCGAACGGCGTGTTCAGCGGCGGCTCGCAGGCACCGTCCTGCAGGCAGGTTCCGCTGGAGAGCAACCCGAAGTCGTCGAAGTCGGGCTGACCTGCCACGGTCGACGCCCTGCCGGGTCCGTTGTGGACGTTCCACCAGTCGACGTTGAAGACGCCGTTCTCCAGCAACGAGGTGTAGGCCTCCGCCGCGAACAGCGCGCCCGGCTGGGTGTTGCGGCCGTACGTGGTGTTCAGCTCGGTCATGGCGATGCCGAGACGGTCCGCGTCCGGCCCGCCGTACCGGGTGATCTGCTGACGCAGCAGGTACATCATGTCGGTGACCTGGTCCGTGCTCGCCAGTGCCTGCTCCGCCGTCGACCCGCCCGGATACCAGTGCACGATCACGAAGTCCACGTGCGGACCGGCGATCGAGAGCACCGTCTGGTTCCAGTTCGCGGCGTCCCCGTCGGCCACGATCGCGTCCGGCCAGTTCGCCGGGGCGGTGAGCACCGCGCCGATCTTGATGGTGGGGTCGGCCGCTTTCATGGCCTGGGCGAACGCGACGGTCTCCCTGGCGTACCCGGCGGGGCTCTTGTCCGGGTGGTCGTCGGCCTCCCAGTCGGCCCCGTAGTGCCCGTTGCCGTAGAGCTCGTTGCCGATCTCCCAGTACTTCGCGCCGTAGCCCTTGGTGATGTTGGCGTAGCGCACCCAGTCGGCGGCTTCCTGCGGCGTTCCGGTGCCGTAGTTGGCGATGATCATCGGCTGCGCCTGTGCCCTGCGCACCCCGGCCATGAACGTGTCGAAGTCGGTGTTCGGCGCCACGTACCCGCCGGGTGCCGTGTGGGTCTTCCAGTGGTAGATGTCGCCGTACGAACCGCCGGGGTAGCGCATCATCCGCACGCCGGCGTCGCCGAGCAGGTCGTTCACGGCGTTCGTGCCGAGCTGGCTGTCCCAGATCGCGTGGTTCGCGCCGATCGCGGTGTCCGGCACGGTGGCCAGCCCCGCCTTCGCGTTGACGACGACGGTGGCGTCCGGTGCGCCGGACGCGGTGCTCGCCACAGCGGGCAGGCAGGCCGCGACGAGCGTGATCACCACGAGAAGCCTGCTTGCCATCCGCACCACGTCCTCGTCGACGATTCTGGGAGCGCTCCCAGAGTCCTGATTCGGCCGTCGGCGGTCAAGACGGCGTTCGGAGTCATCGGCGCGCAACTACAACCAACTCGCAGCCGCGCTTGTGCGGTGGCGCGGATCGACTGTCGAATCGAATCGAATTCCGTTGCGGTACAAGGCAAAAGCCCGAAGATCGATGAGCGTCCGGAGGTCGGCTCGCACCGCGATCACGGAGGTTCCACGGTCACCGCGACCACGGGCACCTCACCGGACGGGCAGCGCGTCCACGTGGTGCACAACTGGAGCGGCGATCCCGTCGAGGTCACCGCACCCGTCACGCTCACCGGCCTGCTGGACGGCGGTGGCGTCGCGGCCGGCGGACCCGTCCAGCTCGGCGTGCGCGACGTGCGGGTGTTCGTGACACGTCAGTAGATCACTTGGCCGCCTTCTCGGCGCCCAGCACGGCGGCGCGCCACGCCTCGTCGACGTTCTTGCCCTGCTCGACCGACTGCAGCGCCGGGGTGAGGACGGTCTCCTGGATCTGGCCGTCGGCGGGACCCTTGTACTGCGCCGCGACGACTTTCTTGGCCTGAGCCGAGAACAGCGCACCCGCCTTGACGTCACCGAAGTAGGCGTTGGACCGCTCCAGCAACGCGGGCGCGTCCAGCGCCTTGACCTGACTGGGAAAAGTGCCCTTCGCCTGGAACGCCTTGATCTGCTGCTCCGGCGCGGTCAGCCAGGCGGCGAGCTCCGCGGCCTTCTTCGCGTTCCTGCTCTGCTTCGGCACGGTCAGGTACGAACCACCCCAGTTGCCGCCCCCGTTCGGGAACACGCCGGCGACCGCCCACTTCCCCTGGTTCTCCTGCCCGGCCTGGGTCTCGATCACGCCGAGCATCCACGACGGGCACGTCTTCGTGGCGAACCTGCCGAGCTTGAACCCGGTGTTCCACTCGGGACTGAACGCCGCGAGCCTGGCCGACTGTCCTCTCGCGACGGCGCCGGTGACCGCGGTCCAGTCCGCCTTGATGTCCGGGTTGGACTCCACGACGAGCTTGTCCTGCGTGTCGAAGTAGCCGACCTCGTGCTGGTTGTGCATCGCGTTGTAGACCTGTGCGGCGCTGTCGAACCAGGCGACCCCCTGCACTTTGGCGACGAACTGGTCGCCCGCGGCGAAGTAGCTGTCCCAGGTGGAGAACAGCGCCTTGACGGCCTCCGGGTCGGACGGCAGACCGGCCTGCTGGAACAGGTCCTTGCGGTAGCA
>JAVXWK010000632.1:0-6004 GCA_032230575.1 Pseudonocardiales bacterium
CGGCCGCGGGCTCAAGCCGCTGAAGGGGTCTCCTCCCAAGGACTTCGGCCTGGAGGAGATGCTGGTCAACACGCCGGAGGGCTCGTCGTTCTTCGACCAGGTCGCCAGGATGCTGCCGAAGCACCTCACCGAGACCGGCGCGCCCGGCCGCGACGTGCTGCAGGAGTTCCTGCACCGCACGAACATCAAGGCCGAGCTGATGAGCATGGTCACGGCCGACCCGATCGACCACCCGGACTCCAGCTGGCGGCGCTCGGACCCGTTGATCAAGGGGCCGGCGAGCACCCCGCTCGATCTCTTCCGGCAGAACTCGGCCATCGAGATGCGCGCGGTGGCGCGCCAGGTCGAGATCATCGAGGAGATCGAGGACACCGACGACAGGAAGCACACCTCGGCCCTGCTCGACTGGGACAACTCGAAGGCCGCCCGCACAGACACGTGGACGGCCAAGCGGCGGGGCGCCCTCAGCGTGTTCGCCGGGACGTTCGTGACGGCGGGCAAGTTCATCGTGACGCTCGGCGGCCTGGTCAGCGTCAGCCGCGACCGGTCGTGGAGCAGCAAGTTCAAGCGCGAGACCGGTATCCGGTTCGAGCACGACTTCGGCGGCAAGCTCGTCCGCTACAGGACCGTGTACCAGCTGCAGGTCCGGGTGCTGGGCCGGCCGCCGGTGTTCCTGGAGGGCGACCTCGTCGGCACTCAGGTGGCGACGAGGGAACGCGCGCTGGCGTCGGGCATCGTCGAGCCGGGGCCGCAAGAGCACGCGCCCCAGTACCGCAAGGGCGACGACCGCACCCACTTCGCTCCGGCGCACCTGGAGTCCGGGCTGTCGACGGCGGGCGCCAAGGTGCACTCGTTCCGCGGCAAGGACCGGATCTACGGGGCGATCGCGGACACCCTGCGCAAGGTGCCGAACCACCGCTGGTACCACTTCAGCTCGTCGGAGTTCATCAAGTACTTCGACGACCCCGACCTGGCCGCAGGCCTCAAGTCGCTCGTCAACGACACCACCCGGCGGCAGCGCAACGCCAAGGCGCGCATGTCGGACAAGCAGCTGATGCAGCTGGTCGACCTGATGCTCGGGCCGGGCCTGGTGGTGCCGCTGGTCAAGCAGGGCCCGTTCACCGACACGGTCGTGATGGTCCGGATCAAGGCCACGCTGGAGGGCCTCGCCGACGGCGACCTGCAGATCGACCTGGCCGACTCCACCACGGAGACCCGGACCAAGGAGTACGAGACCCGCACGTTCACGGCCAGCAGGAACACCTCCGCGAGCCTCGGCGCCCAGGGCCGCATCACCTCGGCGATCATCAAGGGCGCCAACGTGTTCCTCGCGACCCTGAAGGTCGGGCGGACGTGGTCGTCGGCGGTCACGCTCGCCAACGACACCGGCAAGGTCACCGAGCACAAGCACGCGGGCATCCGGCTCACCGAGTCGGGCGGCCAGAACGAGACGGCGCTGCGCCACTTCGCGGGCGACCTGCGGCTCACCCCCGAGGTCACCACCTACACCCGCACGAACAAGATGCTGCGCAAGATCAGCTTCGGCAAGCCCGGCCGGCACGGGCTGGACGTGCGGCCGGTCGCGCTGGACGGCGAGTTCACCGGGCTGACGAGGGATCAGCACACCCCGCTCGGCCAGACGGTGCCCGTCGAGCTGCTGATCCCGGACCACCTGGTGACGACGGGCCAGGCGCCGGACACGATCGTGATCACGCCGAGCCCGGCGCGGGCGCTGCCGCCCGGCACGCTGATCGACGGCCTGCCCAAGGGCGAGCGCACGGTGGAGGGCGCGGACGTCCTGACCGTCGCCGGCACCGAGCACATCGTCGACTCGGTGTACCGGATGCTCGACCGCGCCTCCGGCGACCCGGCGTTCGCGCAGCGGACGGGCAACAACGCCGAGCTGATCACCGACCAGTTCTCCCCGGAGGCGTTCCGCAAGGACCCCCGGATCTTCGGCAAGGTCCACGTGGTCGAGGGCATCGGCCACGAGCGGCGGCGTGCCGACGTGCGTGGCCGCGCCGGCGTCGTGCTGAAGCCGATCAACCCCCGGCGCCTCGGTCCCGAGGAGTACCAGCGCACCAAGAACACCTACGTCAGCGGCACCGCGGTCAGCATGGCCAAGGGCGCCACGACGTCGGTGGACTTCGACCTCACCAACGTCGACGCGATCAGCGGGACCGCGAATCCGGTGGCGGGTGGCCGCACGGGCGCTCCCGAGGGCGTGTTCATCTTCAGCTTGGCGCCGTGGGCGGCCCGGTTCGGCCGCAAGCGCGCCCAGCGCATCCAGGGCATCGAGAAGAACCACTTCACGCCGAACCCGTCCAAGCGGATCCTGATCTCGGTCGGCGTGGAGGCGTCGGTCGTGGCCGAGACGCAGCGGCGCGGCAACGTCGACCTCGCGGAGATCAAGGCGAGGCCGCCGCTCGGTTCCGCGGGCGAGACGTTCACGCTGAACGACTCGGTGCTGATGTGGGTGACCGAGGAGCAGCTGGCGGAGCTGGAACGCCAGGACCGGGAGCGCACGGGCGCCGACCTGGACGTCCCCGACACGGACTCGTCGGCCGGGGAAACGCCGGAGGACGAGAGGCTTCCCGCTCCCGAGTCGATGCGGAACCCGAACGTCACCTCGCTCGGCGTCGGCGGTGTCGCCGACCGCATCGACATCAGCGAGGCGCTCGACGACCTCCGTACCAAGATCACCGCGCACCCGGACCTCGGCGCCGAGGCAGCCGCACAGCTGCTGCCGAGCTCCCCGCTCACCAGCTCGCACAACAACACCCGTGTCGTCACCGAGCTGCTGTCCAATGTGGACAGGATGTTCACCACCGTGATGAACGGCGGTGTGGGCACGCCGCTGCGGGTCGAGTTCCGGTGGTCCGGCCGCACCTACGTGTTCACGGTCGAGGGCGAGTGGACCACGCTGCCGACCGAGGGCGAGATCGAGATCGTCCGCAAGATGGCAGCGCGCAACATCGTCTCGGTCGGCGACACCGACGAGAAGGTCTTCGGCCAGAACATCGTCGACGTGAGCGCGGTCGTCCGTGCCCACGGGCAGTTCTCGGATCCGGGCACGGCTGCCGACGGCTCGAAGTCCTCCCAGCCGAACTCCGGCAACGTGGGCGTGGGTCTGAGGGCTGGTTACGTCGCGCTGGCGCAGACGCACACCGAGTCGTACGCGCATTCGCAGTCCGCGGGTTCCTACGGCGCGGTCCGCGGCCCGGTGGGCTCGTACGAAGGTGTCATCAAGCTGACCGCCAAGATCGAGCGGAAGCTCGGCTTCGACGAGGAGACCAAGGACGACACCACCTCCGGCCCCGTCATCTCCTCGGTCGTCGACAAGACGATCAAGGTCCGCGCGATGCCGGAGGAGAAGCTGCTCCCGCCGAGCAGCACCAAGCCTCTCGGCGCCGAGGGCGACATCGAGTCGTTGCCCGCCTCCGACGCCGAGAACATCGCCGAGTGGCGCCAGGACGCCGACGAGAGCCTCGCGCTGCCCGACTCCGGCCAGTACGAGGTCGAGCACTACTTCGGCATGATCAAGACGCTGCGCGCCGCGGCGAAGGTGGCGCTGGCGAACTCCGGCGTCACGGTCGACACGAAGGTCTCGCTGGCCATCGACGCGGCCATCACGCCCGCCACGGTGAAGGCGGGCATGCCGGCGATGCGCGCGGGCCTGTTCCGCTTCCCGGTGGCGGGGCTCGACCGCGACGTCGAGTTCCACGCGCGGCTCAAGCCCGGCGCGAAGCTCGCGTCCGCCAGCGGCCGCGTGGAGATGGACAGCTTTACCGGTGACGCCGCGAGCGACTCCGTGGAGCTGACCTCGGGCAGCGAGTACTCGACGGGCGGGATCCTGCGCGGCAACGCCGGCACCGACCACGCGGGCGGCACCAAGGAGAACTTCGGTTCGGTGCAGACACTCGCCGTGATCGACAAGTCGGGGCCGTCGAACCGGTCGGACAAGACCGTCGACATCAACGTGCACACGGAGGCCACCTCCAGCCGCGACCCCAGGTTCAACCACCGCACCACGCACCCCGGCCTGTCCTCGCGCGGTGTGCTCGCGGACGTCGAGTTCAAGGTCGTGGCGACGAAGCCGGGCTCCACATCGAAGGTCGGCGTCGCCGGGGTCAACGTCGACAACGCCTACCTCGTCCGGATGCGCGAGCCCGCCGCCGAACAGCTGCTGGGCCCGCTGCCCGAGCCGCTGGTCAAGGCGGTCTCGGACTTCACCGCCGCCAGCAAGGCGTGGACCGACGCCGTCGGCGCCGTGGAAGGCGCACTGTCCGCTGATGCCAACGCCGATGTCACCGAGCTGCAAGGCGAGGCCGACGACGCCAAGACGGCGTGGTGGGACGCGATGCGGGAGTACCACCGGCAGCTGCGGCTGGCGCAGGAGGCCGGCGAGGTCGGCGTTGTGGAACTCGTCGAGGCGCAGGAGATCCAGCCCGTCGCGGGTGTGCTGCGGCCGGTGCCCGCCCCGGCGTTCCTCGCGGGGGTCGACCAGAACGCGCTGCCGTCGGACACGGTGACCTCCTTCTTCTCCTCGCTCAACGTGGTGAACAACGCGCCCGCGGCCGTCGTCGCACCGACGCCCGTCGCGGACTCGGTGATCAGCGACGGCGGCCGCGACCTGCCGAAGATCGTGCATGTGCCGGTGCTGGGCGGTCCGGTCGTCGACTCGGCCTGGGAGTCCTTGGCGGTCACCGCCGAGACCGCACGCCGCGAGGGCTGGACCCCGGTCCTCGTGACCGACGTGCCGCGCTCGCTGTTCGTCGCGGCGCGCGCCGGTGACCCATACCTGGCCGATCTGCTTCGCATGGACCGGAAAGCGCGCGAGCACGGGTTCCTGGTCGTCGACGTCGACGAGGTCTTCAACGCCGATTCGCCGATGGTGGAACAGGACCTGTTCTCGGCGGCGAACGACAACACCACCGACGAGAACCGCGACCTGGCCCGCGCGCTCCTCGGCGCGGAGCTGACCCGTCGCTTCGGCGGTGTGGTCGTGTCCGCGGAGCACGCGCTGACGGACACCGGAGCCTTCGCCGCCGTGGTGTCGAGCGCCGGTGGCTACGCACTCGCCCCCGCGACTCCCGCCACCGACGTGCCGCCGGTGCTGGTCGTGCCGCGCGGGCACCGGTTCGCCGGTCGCTACGCGCGGCAGCTCCGGGACTCGGTGCGCACCGGACGTCCGGGGAACGCGACCGACCTCGCGTTCCGGGCCGCTCGCGGGCTCGGCCCCGTCCCGGTGGTGCGGGACGCCACCGAGTTCCGGGGCGGGACCGAGGACACCACCGGTACGCCGACACTGGCCGATCTGGTCGACCTCGTCGGCAGCACGGTGGAGACCCTCACCAAGGGCCTGCGCGCTCGTGGCGACCTGGACTTCGCCCTGGTGCACCGGAAGCTGCGCAAGCACCCGCACGGCGCTTTGGTGCTGGAGGCCGCGGTGGCGACCATCGCGCGCGAGCAGGCGTGGCGCGACATGGTTCGGACGGTCACGCTGCCGGATCGCAGGCCTGGTGCGCGCGACGTGGCCGCGGAGGCCTCGAAGTGGCTCGACATCGACCCGGAACCGCGGCCGAACTCTCGTGGTGTGACCAGTGGGGCTCGGTTCCACGTCACCGAGGTCTCCGTGTCGGACCCCGATACCGAGCTGGGGACCTACGAGGCCGCCGCCGAGCTCACGTTGAAGATCCAGCAGGGCGGCGGCCAGGACACCACGACCGACGACGCGACCGGCCCGATCACCCTGGCCGACGACGCGCGCACGCTCGATCTGGCCCTGCAGATCCGCGACGCGCTGCGGGACGGCATCGCGAACCGCGACGGCACGCTCGCCTTGGACACCGCGGTCGAGCTGGCGAACCGGCATGAACGGCCTGGCGTCGTCCTGCGGGCAGCCGTGTCCGCCGTCGCCGCGGACCCGGCGGACGCGGGCAGGGTGCGGACCGTCACGATGCCGCCCGCCGCGGACCCGTCGATCGGCGACGTGCTCGACCTC
>JAVXWK010000656.1:0-5678 GCA_032230575.1 Pseudonocardiales bacterium
CGATCGCGCTGCCGGTCATCGATGACGTCGACAACTACACGAATGCGCTGTCCGCGCATCAAGTGAGAAGGCTCCTGCCGACCCCATAGGGGGTCGAAGGACCACCAGGCTCACGAAAGCCGCGGACTCGTACAGAGTCCGCGGCTTTCGTGTTTTTGCAGTACCCCACACAAGGAGAAAACCCTGATGTTGACGGCAACTGTCCCGCTCACCGGCGAGACACTTCCGGACCTCGCGGAGGGGCTTGACCTGCCCTGCCGCACCCACAACCCCGACCTCTGGTTCGCCGACGCGCCGACCGACCTCGAGAAGGCGAAGTCCTTCTGCGGGACCTGCCCGGTGCTGGCCGAGTGCCTCGCCGGCGCGATCGCGCGTCACGAGCCGTGGGGCGTCTGGGGTGGAGAGATCTTCGAGCGCGGTGTCGTGATCGCGCGGAAGCGGCCGCGTGGCCGTCCGCGCAAGGACGCGGCAGCTGTCGTCACTGCTGACAAGACGGAGGCGGCGGCGTGAACACCGTGCAGACCAGCAACAACGCATTCCCCACCTACCTGAACGAGGGCCTGACTCCCATGTCTCTGAATGAAGAACTCGTCCGAATACGAATACAAGAAGCCCAGAGGTTCGCAGAAGAGCAACGCCTGGCGAACCGCCTCGCGTCAGCGCAACGTTGGCGCAGGTTGGCGCGATGGGCCGGTCGCAGAGCGGCTCGCTTCGACCTCTGACAGTCTCGAGCTGAGGCCGTCATCCACGAGAAGGTGGATGGCGGCCTCGGCCGTTCCTCCGTACCGTTCCACGTGTGCCGCACCACACCCACGACGGAATCGACTGGTCCGCTCGCCTCCACGCGATGAGGCGCTACGGCTCGCTGCAGGCCGAAGCGCTGACCGCGGTGGCCCGCAGACTCGTCTCGTTGCTGCCCGACTCGCCGGTGGTGATGGACGTCGGCTGCGGCGCCGGATCCATGAGCGTGCCGCTGGCCTCGGCGCTCCGCGAACACGGCGGCGGCGTGTTGGTGCTGGTCGACGCCACGCCAGAGCTGCTGGACGCAGCCTGCACCGCGGCGCGTGCCGAAGCCGACGGCGCCGTGTCGATCAAGCCGGTGCTCGCGGATCTCGCCGTGGAGAATCCGCTGTCCTTCGCCGGACCGGTCGAGCTCGTGTGGGGCTCGCGGGTGATCCATCACCTCCCTGATCAGTTGCGCGGTGTTCGTCGTCTGGTCGACGCACTCGCTCCCGGCGGCTGGCTGGCTTTGGCCGAAGGTGGCCTCGAAACTCGGTTCCTGCCGTGGGACCTCGGTGTCGGCTTGCCCGGGCTCGCGGATCGCATGGCTGCGGCTCGCGCCGAGTGGTTCGTGTCGATGCGGGAGAGCATGACCGGCTCGGTGCGGTTGCCGGTTGGGTGGAACGTTGCTCTGGCCGATGCCGGGCTTGGTGAGATCTCGGCCTTCAGCTTTGTTGTCGATCATCCGGCTCCGGCCAAGCATCTCGTCCGGGATTGGGCCGTCGATCGGCTGACCTGGCTTTCCGAGATCACCTCGTCTCGTCTGCACGCGGCGGATCGCGACGCCTTGCGCCGGTTGCTCAATCCTTCTGACTCCGAGTACGTCGGGGCTCGGGAGGACGTGTTTTTGCTGGAGACCGACACAGTCCATCTGGGGCGGCGGCGGTGACTTCGTGCCACAGATGTGGGCGGCTGCGGTCCTCCGTTTCTGATCTGGAGTTCTTGGCTTGGTCTTCTGAGCGGGTCGGTGGGGTAGTTCGGTGGTTGTGTCAGGTGTGCGCCAAGGCGCATGTGCGGGATATTGAGGGGAAGCTGCCGGACGAGTACTGGCGGTGATGTTGCTGGTCGGGGCTGGTGGCGCGGGTCCCTGTTGCTCGTTCGTCGGTGGGTGCGTCCCCGTGTTTGGTTGGCGGTTTTGATTCGCCTCGTCATGGGTTTCTCGCCGGGTAGAGGTGGAGTAAGGCCCGTCTGACCAGGGCTGTTCCTCGTTGGCTGCTTTGTTCTAGCTCCTCGTGAAGATCGCTCGGTGAGCACAGTTGCGCGTCGGTCACTGCGTCGAGGATCGCTACGACTTCGCGTGGGTTCGTTGAGCGGCGAGCCAGGTCCACGGCGGCTCGGGCCGGCGGAGCCAGCCGGAGGCCGTTGCGCGTTACGGGCTCGGGTGGGCGGGTTGTGCGTTCGAAGAGAATCGACGGGTGGGAGCGGCGCATGTTCATTCCCGCCAGCACGTGAATGTGCCGGGGGAGAGGTAGGGACGCTCCTTGCTGGGAAAGTGCGTCGGCGCCCGTGATCACGGATGAAGGGCCCGCGAAGAACAGGACTGCGCGAAGGCGGTCCAGCCGGGTTGGCGGTGACGGCTTTTGCAGGACGACGCCGGGGAGCAGCTGTTGCCACGGGCCGGCGGGCGTGCAGTGGCGGAGGATCTCGCGGCGGGAGAGGCCGGATTTGTGCAGGTCAGTGGTGCTTGCGATGGGGGCCATGCGTCCATCGTGGCGCATCGGAGGAGCGCGAAAACGGGCTCGGGCTCAACCTGTGGATAACTCAGGCAACGTTCACTCGGACGAGTTAGTCGTCGAATCCTGGCTGCCAGCGCGCCACGATTTCCCGTGCGGTCACATGGGCGTCCAACTGGCAGAGAATGCCCGTCGCGCCCAATGTCACGCGGTGAATCAGAAGGTATTGAGGAGGCAGGTTCAGGGAGCGGCCGGTTTGTGAGTCCGGGCTGCGGAGGTCGCCCACGCGTTCGGCTTGGGATTGGAGCCAGCGGCGGGTGAAGTGGAACGACTCGGTGCGCAGCGGTTCCACGAACGGGGCCAGGTAGCCGAGGACGTCCTCGCCGTGCAGGGACATGCCCTCGCGGATGAAGTTCTCGGTGCGCAGGAGTTCCACGAGGTCCGCGGAACGGCCGTCGAGGGCCAGGCGGGTCATCAGGCCCAGGGTTTTGGGCAGGCCGTCCGGGAGGCGGGCCACGGCGCCGAAGTCGATCACGCGCAGGCGGCCGTCGTCGCCGAGCATGAAGTTGCCGGGGTGCGGGTCGGCGTGCAGCAGGCCCGAGCGGGACGGGGCCGAGAAGTGGAACTCGGCCAGGCGCTGGCCGGCCAGGTCGCGGTCTTCGACCGAGCCTTCGCGGATGATCGTCGAGAGGCCGATGCCGGAGGTCCACTCGGTCACCATGACCTTGGGGGACGAGGCGATCACGCGCGGGACCAGGACGTGGTCGTCGTTCTCGAAGGCCTTGGCGAAGGTGCGCTGGTTGGCGGCCTCGTCGCGGTAGTCGAGCTCCTCCAGGTACCGGTCGCGCAGCTCCTCCAGAAGGGGGCGCACGTCGGTGCCGGGCATGATCGCCTGCAGGAGGCGGGAGAACCGCAGCAGCTGCTTCAGGTCGGCGCGCAGGGCCTCGTCGGCGCCGGGGTACTGGACCTTCACCGCCACGTCGCGGCCGTCGTGCCACACCGCGCGGTGCACCTGGCCGATGGACGCCGAGGCGGCCGGGTCGTCGTCGAACTCCTTGAAGCGCTTCGTCCAGGACGCGCCGAGCTGCTCGGCCAGCACGCGGTGGGTGGTGCGGGCGGGCATCGGCGGGGCCGCGGTCTGCAGCTTGGTCAGCGCCTCGCGGTACGGAGCGGCGAGCTCGTCCGGGACCGCGGCCTCGAAGACGCTCAGGGCCTGGCCGAACTTCATCGCGCCGCCCTTGAGCTGGCCCAGCACCGCGAAGACCTGTTCCGCCGTCTTGGCCGTCACCTCGGCGTTGACCTCGTCGGCCGCGCGTCCGGTCAGTCGCTTGCCCCAGCCGCCGACCACCCGGCCCGCCACCCCGAGCGGGAGGCTGGCCAGCTTGGCGGTGCGCTGCACGGCCTTGCGCGGAATCTCGGTCACTCGGCCATGTTATGTGCGGCGCACTGACAGTCAGGGTGCGGATACCAGCTTCGCCTCTCAGCAACACCCGTCACGAGGTCCAGCTCGAGGGTGGCGTTGAGCACGGGCGGCGGGGCCTGGTCGCGGCCTCGGATGTAGATCAACGACTCCAGGATCTGCACCACGGCCAGTGCTGCCGTGCCCGAGGCGAACAGCACGTCGGTGGACGCCGGTTTGCCCACGAGCTGCGCGGCGATGACCGGCCAGGCCGGATCGTGGTCGGCGCGGTGCAGGTCGGCGCAGTTCAGGCACGAGGAACGGCCCGGCAGGACCAGCGGCCCGACGATGCCCACGCCTTCACGCACGCGCACGGGCAGATGAGGTGTACGGAACGCCATCAGCGTGCTCACGAGGTTCGGATCGGGGACGAGCGTCGCCGCCAGCACCGTCAGATCCGCGTTGTGCGCCAGCTGCACGCTTGATTCAGCTAGAAGCGAAGTAATCGAGAGCGCGAGGTGCCCGGCTCCGTGGACGGCGGCCGTCGCGTCCCTCGCGGGGAATTCGGTGTCGAGCAGACCTGCCTCGTCCAGCGACTCGAGAACGTCGATCAACTGGCTGGGGTTCTCGCCGCGGTTTTTCAGTCTTTCACCCAGTTCAGCGACGGTGTGGCGGCCGTCGAGGGTGATCAGCTCGTCGATGAGCGCCTCGGGCAGCGAGTCGATCACCACGGCGTGCTTCGGGTCGATGCCGACCTGCACGACGCCCGGTCCGCGGCGCACCACGGCCAGTCCTGCACGTACGCGAGGTCTCGTGTCCACCGGGAAAGACTGGCAGGGGGCGGAGCCCCCTGCCAGCGGAAACGTCAGACCTTGGCCTTGCCGAGGATCCGCGTCATTTTCGTACCGCAGACAGGGCAGGTGCCCTTCGCCATGCGCCGGCCGTTGGTCTCCTCGACTTTGCCGTCGAAGTCGCGCTTCTCGCGGCACTTGACGCAGTAGCCGTTGTAGGTCTCGGCCACAGCCCCTCCCTTGCAGTTGTGAGTGCGGACACACTCGGGGACCTTGGCGCGACGGTACCTGGGCGAGGCGGTGAATCCGCGCAGGTTCATCCGCGCGTGTCCAGCCGCCGTTCGGTGGAACTTCACCCGCCGGGTGCCTGCGTGCGGCCGGTTGGGGGCCGAAAATTGTCGGTGCCGACGTTTACGGTGACTGCATGGCCGAACCTCGGGTGGAGGTGCGGCGGAGCCCCCGGCGCCGCCGCATGGTCAGCGCGTACCGGGAGGGCGACACCGTCGTCGTCCTGCTGCCGGCGCGGATGACCAAGGGGGAAGAGAAGCACTGGGTCGCGGAGATGTTGAGCCGCCTCCAGCGCAGCGAGACGCGCAGGAGATCTCCTGCGCGCACGTCGGACGAGGCGCTGATGGCGCGCTGTGCCGAGCTTTCGGCGCGGTACCTGGACTCGCTCGCCGATCCCGTCAGCGTGCGCTGGGTGCCGCCCATGCGCACGCGCTGGGCGTCCTGCACGCCGACCGAGGGCACGATCCGCGTGTCCGAGCGTCTGCGTGAGGTGCCGCCGTGGGTGCTCGACTACGTGCTGGTGCACGAACTCGCGCACCTGCTGGTGCCAGGGCACGGCAAGGACTTCTGGGAGTGGGTCCACCGCTACCAGAAGACCGAGCGGGCCATGGGTTACCTGGAAGGTCTCTCAGCCGCCGCGGGCTGGGGGATTTCGGAGGACTGAGCTTCGATCGGGGGCGAGGTGTGCCCGCCGGTCCTCGCTCAGGTGTCTTCTGGGGGCCGAGCCCCCAGACCCCCGAAAACGAC
>JAVXWK010000679.1:0-3428 GCA_032230575.1 Pseudonocardiales bacterium
CCGCCAGCCCGAAGCAGGCCAGGGACCTTCTGCGCGTGACCTACGGATCACGCGTGGCGTTCTCGACGCACGGAGACACGCTGGCCACCACAGCCACTGCCGACACCGGACTTCTGCTGTGGGAGACCGAGAGCATCGACTTCCCGTCGCGCACCGAGACGTTGAAGGCGGGAGAGTGGGACCTCGTCTCGACCTTCTCGCCGGACGGGCGGATGATCGCGACCGGCGGTGAGTCCGGCCGCATCACGCTGTGGAACCTGGCCAGGGCGGGCCGCCCGCGCGCGTTCGGACCGCCGATCGCCGTTCACCGCGCAGGGCCGTTCAAGGAGATCTACGCGATGGCGATGTCCGCGGACGCGACGATGCTCGCCACCACCGGCCGCGACAACACCGTGGAACTCTGGGACATCACCGACCGCGCCCACCCGCGCAAGATCGACACACTGACCGCGCTCTCCGCTCACCAGGGTGTCGACGCTGTCGCGTTCGCTCCTGGCGGCAACCTGCTCGCGTTCGACGAGGGCAACGACAAGGTCGTACTCGTCGACCTGACCGACCGCGAGCACCCGCGCCGGCTGGACCCGGTGCTGTCCGGATCCACGAACATCATCCGCAAGCTCGTGTTCTCGCCCGACGGCAGGAGACTGACCGCGGGCGGAGATGAAGGCACGACGGTCTGGGACGTCGCCGATCCCGCCCACGCCGTCAAGTCCGCCCAGCTGCTCGACGGGGAACGCGTGCTGACGATCGCCGGAGTGTCCGACGGGCGCGTGCTCGCTGTCATCCGCGGCTCAGGCAGGCCGGCCAAGGCCACCTCGTCGGTCGTCGAACCGACCATTCCCACGACGACGAACAGCAAGGGCGACGCCGTGGGATCGAGCCGGCCGCAAGATGAGCCCAGCGACCCCAATGGCGCACGGCTGTGGGACATCACCGATCCGGCACAGCCTCGCCAGCTCGGACCGGGCCTCACCGGGCACTCCGGCCGCGTGGACAGCGCGGCGGTGTCGCCGTCCGGGGACCTGCTCATGACCGGAGACGCGAAGGGCGCCGACATCCTCTGGGACATCAAGGATCCGGAGAGGCCCAGGCGCCTGGGCGACCCGCTCGTCCCACATGGAACGCAGACCGCCGGGGTCGCGACGTTCGCGCCGTCGACCGACATCATGGCGACCGGCGGCACCGGCAACGGCGTCTTCCTCTGGGACCTCGGCAACCGCATCCTGCCCGAACAGCTCGGCACCTCGCTGGCTGACAACGGCGACGCCGTCTACCGCGTGGAGTTCTCGACCGCGGGAGACCTGCTGGCGACCGGCGGCTACAACGGCACCGTCGTTTTGTGGGACCTCAAACCCACGTACGAGTTGCGGGGCAAGCTCGACGAGACCGCCTGTGCGGTGACCGGTGGCGGGCTCGATCCGGATCTGTGGACGCGGTACGTGGGAGACATGCCGTTCCAGGAGACGTGTTAGGAAGGCTTGGTGATCACCACCATGGCGTTCCTCAAGGCACGTGAGGGGATGAGCCGCCGCGAGCTCATCGACTACTACGAGAACCACCACGTGCCGTTGATCCTCAGTCTCGCACCCGCGCCCGCCTACTACGCGCGCAACTATCTGCCTGAGACCGCGGAGTTCGACGTGGTGACGCACATGAAGTTCACGGACGAAGCCGCTCGCCAGGCGTGGCTCGCGCGAGTACTCGCCGAGGGTTCCGGTGTGGCCGAGGACGAGGCACGGTTCCTAGACCGGTCGCGCACGCGTTCGTGGACGGTCGAGGAACGCGTCAGCTGACCCGCAGCCCGACCGCCAGCGTCAGCTCCAGAACGCGGCGCGGCGACCCGAGATCCGGGAACAGCTCTCGCAGTTGCGACATCCGGTAGCGGACGGTCTGCGGGTGCACGAACAATGCCGCCGCCACCTCATCGCGCCGTCCGTGGTGCAGCAGCCACGCCCGCAGCGTCTCTTCCAGCTTGCGCGCGGTCGCGTCCGGTAGGGCGCGCAACGGGGCGAGCGCGCGCGTACGCAGGTCGGCGAACGCGTCCACGTCGGCGCTCAGGACGAGTTCGGGCAGGTGGTCCTCGGTGTCGCGGATGTTGGGGGAGAGCGAACGCGCGCGTATGGCTCGTGCGTACGAGGCGGACGCGCGGGTCCATGGACGGGCCGGGCCGACCACGGCGGTGCGGGCGGTGAGTTGCCTCAAGAGATGCGCGCGGTCGGCGTCGGGCACCAGCAGTACGCCGAGAGCGTCCGGCAGGTCGTCCAGCACCAAGGTGCTCGAGTCGAGCGCGCGGTAGGCGGGGCGGGTCTGGGCAGCGGGCAGCAACACGGCGGTCAGCGATGTGGGAGGCTGCCAGCCGGCTCGTTGAGCGGAGGCCAGCAGCACGTCGGAGCCCGCGCCGGTGAGCAGGTCGCGGGCCAGTTGTTCCAGGTGGCGCTCGTGGGCGAGGCCTCGGGCAGCGAGCTCGTCGGCGTGGCCCGCTGCGCTCGCGGCGGACAGTTCGTCGATGTAGGCGAAGGTCAGCTCGGCGAACTTCGCGACCTCGGCGGCGGGCAGACCCGCGGGTACGGCACCTGCGGCCAGGCCTCGCCAGGCCACGCGGGCACCGACTCGGTAGGCGCTGAGCAGGGCGTCCATCGAACGGCCGTCGCGGACCTCGCCGCGGCCCAGCTCGTAGGCGGCGTCGCCGGCGTCGCCCCCGGTGGCGTTGCCGCTCGCGAGGTCGAGGTAGTGTCCCAGCGCCGTGCGGACGGCTCGGCGGATGGTGCCGCCCATGCGTCCCGAAAGTGCGTTGGCGTAGGACGGGACTTCGTCGATGATGGCCTGCACGACCTCGTCGGCGGTGGTCTTCAGGGCCGCCCGGAGTGCGGTGACAGTCGTCTCGTCGAGGGCCAGTTCGGTGGCCCTCCGGATTGCATGGCTCACGTTTTGTTCCCTGCGAACAATTCAGCCGATCAGATTCACGTCCTGCGGACAGGACTTTACGCCCTGAGGCGCATCAAGCTGGAGTCATGACGAGTGTCGCCCTTCGCAGCAGGGCGTGGAAACTGCTGGAGATGGTCACGACGCCGCTGCTGCCGGCGGACTACCTCGACCTGGTCAGCCCGCTCCGCGCGGGTGCTGACCTGCGAGGACGCATCGAGGCCGTGCACCCGGAGACCCCGGACGCCGCCACCATCGTGATCAGGCCGGGCAAGGGCTGGCGAGGCCACGTGGCCGGTCAGTACATCCGGGTGGGCGTCGACGTCGACGGCGTGCGGCTGTGGCGTGCCTACTCGGTGACCTCGCCGACGCGCCGCCAGGACGGCCGCATCACGATCACCGTGAAGGCCATCCCGGACGGCAAGGTCAGCAACTACCTGGTCCGCAGGGCGCGGCCGGGCATGATGATCCAGCTCGACCAGGCGACCGGCGAGTTCGTGCTGCCG
>JAVXWK010000710.1:0-6713 GCA_032230575.1 Pseudonocardiales bacterium
AGCACCCGGGAGAAGTCCGCGACGAGCAGGCCGTCGAGTGGGCCCATCAGACGGACGTCCTGGTGTCGCCGCGGTACTCCGTGTACGTGTAGGGGTTGTCGAGCACCTTCGACTCGGGGATGTCCGGGTTCATGCCCTTCTCCCACGCCTCGTCGCCGAGCTGCCCGCGCAGGTGCTCGACGGTCTGCTCGACCTGGCCGCGGATCGCTCGCAGGTCGACGCCGATGAGCCGGTGGTCGCGCTTGACGATTCTGCCGTCGACGACCACCGTGTCCACATCGGACCGTTGGGCCTGGAACGCGACGTGCCCGTACGGGTTGAGCATCGGGAACATCGCGGGGGAGTTCTCGTTGCGCAGCAGGACGATGTCCGCCTTCTTGCCGACCTCGATGCTGCCGAGGTCGTCGCGTCCCAACGCCCGTGCGCCACCCATCGTCGCCCACTCGACGACGTGCTCCGCTCGCAGCGACGAGTGCGTGACGGTGTCGTTGCGGGCGTGCGCGGCCATGTGCTCTCGTGCACGGTCGGCGCCCAAGGTGGTGCGCATCGCGGAGAAAAGGTCGCCGCTCCACCACACGGAGGTGTCCATCGACAGCGACACCGGGATGCCGTGCGCCCGGATCGCCCAGGTGGGCGGGTAGCCCTGGCCCGCGCTCTGCTCGCTCTCGGTCGACACGGAGATCGAACCGCCGGTCGCGGCGATGCGGTGGTAGGAGTCGGCGGACAGCGTCGCGGCGTGCACGTAGATGGACTGCGGTGTCATGAACCCGTTGTCGTGCATGAGTTTGATGCCGTCGTCGTTCGTCGCGCCCCACACGCCCGCGTGTGTGGTGACGGGCACGCCGAGGTCACGCGCCACCTCGAACGCGGGCTTCTCCGGGAACGCCGGGTCGCCGGTGACGTCGAACGCGAGTTGGAAGCCGAGCATGTCGTCGTTTCCCATGCGCCGACGGACGAAGTCGAGGAACTCGGGCTTGGCCGTCCAGGAGGCGGGGCTGTCCTGGATGTTGCCGTACGCCAGGACGAACCTCCCGGGCACGGCACGCAACGCGGCGACCGCGGCTTCGGCGTGATCGGTCGTCTGCAGGCCGTGCGACCAGTCGACCGTCGTGGTGACACCGGCGTCGAGGGCTTCGGCCGCGGCGAGGAGGTTGCCGGCGTGGATGTCCTCCGGCCGGAAGACCTTGCCCCACTCGAGGTAGTACCAGACGAAGTACTGCGTGAGCGTCCAGTCGGCGCCGTAGCCGCGCATCGCGGTCTGCCACATGTGCCGGTGGGTGTCGATCATGCCCGGCATGACGATGCCGTGCGACGCGTTGACCTCTTCGGCGCCTTCGGGGACCTGCAATCGGGGGCCGATCGCGGCGATCCGGTCGTCCACCACGAGGACGTCGTGATCGACCAGCACCTCGTGCGAGCTGTTCATCGTGAGAACGGTGCCGTTTCGCAGCACAACCGGACGTCGTTCGCCGACCATCGGGACCTCCTCGACCGGCATGCGGACAAGTGTCCGTTGAATCCTCAACCTTCTCCGGCCGGGCGTCAACCCCGCTCAGGCCACCACGACGTGCGGCACTGTGGCGAGGCGCGCGAAGTCGGCGCTGATGTCGCCGGCGGCCTGCAGCAGCAGCGGCAGGTGGTGCTCGACCAGGACCTCGATCGACGTCTCGGCCGCGTGGCAGTTGACGTTGAGCCCGGCGATCACCGTGCCGTTCCCGTCCCGCAACGGCGCCGCGATCGACCGGATGCCCGGCGCGAGCTGCTGGTCGGTCATCGCCCACCCGCGCGCCCGCACGTCCCGCAGTTCGGCGTCCCGTTCGGCTCGGCCGGGCTGCCACTTCGGTGTCAAGCCCGACCTGGTCGGCTGGGCGAGCACCGCTTCCAGCTCCTGGGCCGGCAGCGCGGCGAGCTGGACCTTGCCGAGCGAGGTCTGCAGTGCCGGGAACTTGGTGCCGATCTGCACGGACAGCGTGACGATCTTCGGCACCGCCACCCGCGCCACGTAGACGATGTCCGACCCGTCGAGCTGGGCGATCGACACCGACTCGTTGGTGCGCGCCCCGAGCCGTTCCATGTGCGGCCGTGCGACCTCCCACAACCCGGTCGACCGCACATACGCGACGCCCAGCTCCAGCACCCGCGGAGTGAGCGCGAACCCGTTCTCGTCCTGCCGCGCGTAGCCCAGCTCGACCAGCGTGAGCAGAATGCGCCGCGCGGTCGGCCGTGCCAGCCCGGTGGCGGCCGCGACCTCGCTCAGCGGCATCACCGGGCGCCGGGGCTGGAACGCGCGGATCACGTCCAGTCCGCGGGCGAGTGCCTCGATGAAGTCGGGGCCGGTGTCGGGGCGCGCAGGCATGAAAGCAGCGTAGCGGACACTTGTCCGCTCGCAATCGAAACAATTCAACATTGTCGAAGGAATATTCGAAGAATACGTTCAGAGAATGGCCAGCTACGAAAAGTTTTCGCGGGGCCGAATTCGAACGGTCCTGTTGATGGTGATCGGTTTGCTCCTCGCCCTTGCTCCGCCGGCCGGGGCCGTGGCGGCGGCGCCCCCGGAGAAGACCGTGCGGGTGTACTGGTTGCGGCCCTACGACGTCCAGTACGACCAGCGCTACCCGGACGGCATCGCCAAGGTGGTTCAGGAAGCCCAGCGGTACTACAAGCAGGAGCTCGGCAAGACGTTCAAGCTCAACAGTCCCGTGGTCGAGGTCGTCACCGGCGACCACAACCGCAGCTGGTACGAGAACACGCCCAACGGCGGCGACCGGTACTGGTGGGCGGTGTTCAACATGCAGCAGGAGCTGATGCGCAGGATGAGCGTCGGCGCACCGGACCGGCGGTGGCTCAACGTCGGTGAGGTCAGCGCGGAGGGCCCCGGCGCGGGCGGAGGCGGCGGCAACGGCTGGGTGATCCTGTCCGGACACGACGCCGACGGCGCCGCGGGCATCAACGGACCGATGAACCGCTGGTACGGCGGCATGGTGCACGAGCTCGGCCACGCGTTCGGCCTGCCCGACTCGTCGTTCACCGACGGCACACCGATGTCCGCGTCGTTCTACAACTACCCGAACACGCACTTCAACGAGCAGCAGAAGAACGCGATCCGCAATGGACCGTACGGCGGGTTCCTGTCGTAGATGCCGCAAGGCGGCCACCGTGATCACCTTCGAGGTTGTGCCGGGACTCGAAGCGAGACGGTGGCCGCGTTGCCTGCGGTTCGCGGGCCTCAGCGCAGCACGCGACAGCCCGTGTCATTGCCCAGTGCGTCGAGGCCGCACAGGTGAGTCGCGCCGAGCTGGTCCGTGAAGAAGATCCCTGTGTCTCCGTTCCAGAACTTCTGGATCGTGGCGCCACTGCCGTAGCGAGTCTCGCCGACCCGCACCCAGGGCGAGAACTCGTCGGTCGAGCCGATCTGCCTGCTGCGGTAGACATATCCGTCGGCGGCACGGATCACGACGTCCGAGCCTTCTCGTACCTCGTCGAACGCGGCGGCCGGCGGAAGGTCGGTCTTCGGGTTGTTCACCGATGCCCACTCGAGGTCCCCGAAGCCGTTGGTCACGACCTGGCCGTCCGGGGTCGTCGCGAACAGCCGGGTGCCCCGCCGCGCGTCCCGCGCGCTCACCAGATGGGTGCCCGCGATCGAGCCGGCCCGGTTGATGAACCTGCTGTTCGGCGGATTGTCCGCGTAGTGCTGGTACACGGCCGCGCCGGTGCCCTGGCGAACCGTCAGCTGGGCGCCGCGGATGATCTCACGATCGTGGGTGAGCGTCGGACGGCCGCTCAGCTCGCTGCCACCGAGGTTCTCCCACGGGGAGAACTCGCCGCCGAAGGCGACCTGGCCGCGATACCGGAGTTGTCCCCCGGACACGCCGTAGATCCCGACGGCGTCGTTCTGGTGATAGGAGACCATCGTGACGCCGGAGGGCATGTTCCCGCCCAGGTCCTGGAACGGCTTCCAGGGGCCAGTGGCGGACTCCCTGGTGGTGAGGTGGACGCGGCCGCTCTTGACCGCGGCGAGTGAGACGCGAGCGCCGCCGGCGTGGCCGACGACGGCCACCGGCAGTGGTGCGAAACCGGTCGAGCCCGCCACCACGGTGTCCCGGTAGGCGCCCGTGGCCGCCTTGGCCCGCTGGATCACCTTTCCGTTGTCGACGAAGAAGTGCTGGTACTCGTTGGTCCCCGATTGGATGATCGCCGGTGGCTCCGGACTCACGGCGGCTGTGGCCGTTGTCGTGGTGGTGACCAATCCGACGGCCACCGCCACCGCGATGAGCGTTGATCTCACGTGACCCCTCCCTGGCTTTGGCGAGGACAAGGATCGCGGCGGGCGCTGACAGGTCACTGACACCGGTCAGGCCGTGGACTCCCGCACCACCAACCGGCACGGCTGCCGCACGACACCGGCCGCGGGAGCTCCGGACAGCGCCGCGGCCAGGTGTGCGACGGCGGTCGTGCCCAGCTGCTGCAGGTTGAGGTCGATCGTGGTCAGCGGCGGCGTGCAGTCCGCGGCGAAGATCTCCCAGTTGTCGTACCCGACGATGGCGACGTCGTCGGGTACGCGCCGGCCGAGCGCGGTGAGCGCCTGGGCGACACCGCTCGCGATCTGGTCGTTGCCGCAGAAGATCGCGTCGACCTCGGGCGCGGTCGCCATCAGCAGCCGTGCCGCGTGCCGGCCCCAGCGCTGCGACCACTCGCCGTGCAGCGGCTGACCTCCGGCGAGCGGCAGGTCGTGCTCGGCGAGAACGGCGTGCACGGCGGCGACGCGGTCGCGCGCGGCCCGGTAGTGCTGCGGGCCGGTGATGTGCGCGATGTGCTTGCGCCGCAACGCGATGAGGTGCTCGATCGCGAGCCGCGCCCCGCCCTCGTCGTCGGAGACCAGACACAGGTCGGCCGGGTTGGTCGAGCGGCAGTACACGTACACCGCGGGCACCGGGAGATCGGCGGTCAGCGACGTGCGGACGTCGTTGCTGTCGCCCACCACGATGAACCCGTCGACCTGACGGGCCAGCAACGTGCGGATGTAGTGGTTGCGGCGGATCGCGTCACCCCGCGTGTCGCACAGCAGCACCGACATCTCCTGGTCCGACAACGCGTTCTCGGCGCCGAGCAGGATCGGGATGGCGAACCTGCCGTCGAACTCGTCGGTGAGCAGGCCGATCGCGCGGGTTCGCCCGGCCACCAGGCCCTGCGCCAGGACGTTGGGCTGGAACGAGAGCTCGGCCGCCGCCCGCAGCACCCGAGCCCTGGTGACGGCGGCGACCTCGCCGCGGTCGTTGATCGCCTTGGACGCGGTGGCGATCGACACGCCCGCGCGCTTCGCCACGTCCCCGAGTGTCACCGCGACCGAGCGCCGTCTGCCCATCGAAACCCTTTCGAATGCGATTCGACTGCGTATTCGACGATTTCTGCTCCTGATGGCGCATTGTCGAAATCGTTTTCGGTCACCAGAGTGCGTGGTGTGGCTCAGATGCGCAATCCCCAGTCGATCCGCGGTCCGGTGGTTCCGTCCCGCGGACCCCTACGTCCACTTGGGACGGACGAGGTGCGCATCACCGGTGGCTTCTGGGCCATTCGGCAGCAGGTCAACGGCGAGGCGACGCTCGGGCACGCGCTGGACTGGATGGACCGGCTCGGCTGGACCGGCAATTTCACCGCCGCCGCGAACGGTGCGGAATCACGCGAACGGAAAGGCAGGGAGTTCTCCGACTCCGAGGTCTACAAAATCGTCGAGGCGATGTCGTGGGAACACGGCAGACTCCCGGACGGCGATCTGAACGCTCGAATCGAAACGCTTACGGGAACGTTCTCGGCTGCCCAGTCCGACGACGGATACCTGAACACGGCGTTCGGCCGGGACTGGCAGCGGCCGCGCTACGACGACCTGGCCTGGGGTCACGAGCTCTACTGCGCAGGCCACCTGCTGCAAGCCGCTGTCGCCCGCACGAGAACGGCGGGCACCGGGCCGTTGCTGGAAGTCGCCCGGCGCGCGGCCGACCACGTCTGCGAGGTGTTCGGCGCGAGTGGCACGGGCGTCTGCGGGCATCCGGAGATCGAGACCGCGCTGGTGGAGTTCGCGCGGCTGACGGGGGAGCAGCGCTATCTCGACCAGGCGGCGTTGTTCGTGGACCGGCGCGGTCACCGCAGCCTGCCCGCGCACGAGTTCGGCTGGTCCTACTTCAACGACGACGTCCCGGTGCGCAAGGCGACCGTGTTCCGCGGGCACGCGGTGCGGGCGTTGTACCTGGCGTGCGGTGCCGTGGACGTCGCGGTCGAGACCGGCGACGACGACCTGCTGGAGGCGGTGGCCGCGCAGTTCGACCGGACGTGGGCGCGGCGCACACATCTCACCGGTGGCATGGGCTCACGGCATCAGGACGAGGCGTTCGGCGACGACTTCGTGCTGCCCGCGGACCGGGCGTACGCGGAGACGTGTGCCGGGGTGGCGACGGTGATGCTCGCGCAACGACTCCTGCTCGCCACCGGCGACAGCCGTTACGCCGGTGTGGTCGATCGCGTGCTGCACAACGTGATCGCGACGGCGATCGGTGACGACGGCCGGAGTTTCTTCTACGCCAACACGTTGCACCAGCGCACGACGACACGTGCGAATGGCGACGCCGAGAGGCTCGACGTCGGTGGCGGGCCGCGGGCGCCGTGGTTCGAGGTGTCGTGCTGCCTGCCGAACATCGCCCGGCTGCTGGCGAGCCTCTCGT
>JAVXWK010000743.1:0-7953 GCA_032230575.1 Pseudonocardiales bacterium
AGGTGTCGGCGTAGCGCGCATTGTTGGCGAGCAGCTCATCGGTGACTGTCATGACTCGATCCCACGACAGATAATCGGGTTTGTCAACCAACGAACAGTAGATTTGGACAGGCCAACCCTGGTGGCCCCCGACGACGTACCCTGGTCGGCGCCATGAGCGTCCGCAGCTACCAGGTCCGCACCCACGGGTGCCAGATGAACGTGCACGACTCCGAGCGGCTCTCCGGGCTGCTCGAGGAGGCCGGCTACGTCCGCGCGGCCGACGACGAGCGCCCGGACGTCGTCGTGTTCAACACCTGCGCGGTCCGCGAGAACGCCGACAACAAGCTCTACGGCACGCTCGGCCACCTCGCGCCGCAGAAGACCGCGAACCCCGGCATGCAGATCGCCGTCGGCGGCTGCCTCGCGCAGAAGGACCGCGGCGAGATCGTGCGGCGCGCCCCGTGGGTCGACGTCGTGTTCGGCACGCACAACATCGGCTCTCTGCCGGTGCTGCTCGAACGCGCGCGCCACAACGAGGAGGCGCAGGTCGAGATCCTCGAGGCGCTGGAGACGTTCCCGTCGTCGCTGCCGGCCACCCGCGACTCCGCCTACTCGGGCTGGGTGTCGATCTCGGTGGGCTGCAACAACACCTGCACGTTCTGCATCGTCCCGTCCCTGCGCGGCAAGGAGAAGGACCGCCGCCCCGGCGACGTGCTCGCCGAGGTGCGGACGCTCGTCGACGAGGGCGTGCTCGAAGTGACGCTGCTGGGCCAGAACGTCAACTCCTACGGCGTCGAGTTCGGCGACAGGCTGGCGTTCGGCAAGCTGCTGCGCGCGTGCGGCGGTATCGAGGGCCTGGAGCGCGTGCGCTTCACCTCGCCGCACCCCAAGGACTTCACCGACGACGTCATCGCCGCCATGGCCGAGACGCCGAACGTGTGCCACCAGCTGCACATGCCGCTGCAGTCCGGTTCGGACCGCATGCTCAAGGAGATGCGCCGCTCGTACCGCACGGAGAAGTACCTGGGGATCATCGCGAAGGTCCGCGCCGCCATGCCGGACGCCGCGATCACCACGGACATCATCGTCGGCTTCCCCGGTGAGACCGAGGAGGACTTCCAGGGCACGCTCGACGTGGTGCGGCAGGCCAGGTTCTCGTCCGCGTTCACGTTCCAGTACTCGAAGCGCCCCGGCACCCCGGCCGCCGACCTGCCGGACCAGCTGCCCAAGGCCGTCGTGCAGGAACGCTTCGACCGGCTCGTGGCGCTGCAGAACGAGATGACGCACTCGTTGAACATCGAGCAGGTCGGCCGCACCGTCGAGGTCCTCGTCGCGACCGGCGAGGGCAAGCGCGACGCCGAGACCCACCGCATGAGCGGCCGCGCCCGTGACGGACGCCTCGTGCACTTCACGCCAGGAGCCACGGCCCCGCGTCCCGGTGACGTCGTCGAGACCGTCGTGACGTACGCGGCCCCGCACTACCTCGTCGCGGACGGCGAACCGCGGACCTGGCGCCGCACCAAGGCAGGCGACCGCTCCGAGGCGGGCATCAAGCCCAAGACCGCGGGCGTCGGGCTCGGCCTGCCGTCGTTCGGTGCTCCCGCGCCGCTGCCCGCCGTGTCCGGGTGCGCGACCCAGTGAGCGAAGAGGAGTACCTGCGCAAGGAGATCGACGCGGTGGAACAGCAGGCGGCCAGGCGCATCGATCCCGGCACCGGGGCGCTGACGATCTCGATCGCCGTGCTGGCGTTGCTGGTGTCGCTGGTGCTGCCGTGGGTCGGTGAGACCACGGGCCTCAGTGTCGTGCTCGGCGAGTCGACCAGTTTCGTGCCGCGGCTGTTCTCGTACTTCGCGTTCGGCGTCGGCGTGATCGGTTCCGGCATCGCGCTCGCGGTGCGCCGCTGGGGCATGGCGTGGGTGTGCACGCTGGGGCTGTTCGCGGGCTCGGTGACGGGCGTGCTGTCGATCTGGTCGCAGCAGACGACCACGAGCAACAAGACGATCGGGCCGGGCCCCGGTGTGGGTCTGATCATCGCCGTGATCGCCGTGATCGTGCTGTTGGTGAAGTGGGTGAGGATCGCGGCTTCTCGTCCGCCGCAGCTGTAATGAACCGGCGCACCTTCCCGATTGCTTTGTCGTCAAACGGGAAGGTGCACTGGGATGACGGACGCCACGAACACCACTGGCAACGTCGACGGTGACGCCTTCCAGATCGGCGCGGTCGGCCGCGATCTCAACATCAACTACGGGCCGCCGGAACGATCGCTGCCGCTTCGCGTCGCAGTGGTGGTCGTCGCCGTCGTGGTGGCGCTGCTCGTGCTGGCCTCGAACCTGGGCAGCGCCAGGAAACCCTCGGGCGTGATCGCGGCGCCGTCGCAGACTCCGCCGCTCGCTTCGGCGCCCTCGTCTGCCGCGACAACTTCCGCGACGGTGACGACGCAGCCGCCCGTGGTGCCCAAGGCGCAGCCGCCGAAACCGCCACCGCCGACGGTTCCGCAGCAACCGACGGTCCAGCAACAGCAGCAGCCGCCGACGACGAAACCCGCGAACGACGGACCGGGCTACCTGCTGCCGTCCGACAACGACCAGAAGACGATCGACTTCTACGACAACGAGTTCCACGACGCGGTGATGTGGGATCGCCACCCGCCGGGGACGGACCCGAGCTACCAGCCGCACTGGGTGCGCGAGTTCACCGGCGCCGACGCGTTCCGCATCCGGAACGAGCAGGTCAACCGGTGCCTGGAGCCGGTGAGCGACGGGCGGGGTGACCACGTGGTCGCGAAGGTGTGCTCGGGCGCGGAGTCGCAGCTGTGGCGCACGCAGAACACCGTCCAGTTCGCGAGCGTGCCGTTCGGTGGCTGCCTTGCCGCCGTGGACGGCTCCTACAACAACGGCAACTGGCTGCACATCACGAACTGCACCACCAGCAGGCCCGACCAGCAGTGGCGCGTCGTCCGTTGAAAAAGGCCTCCTCTCCGCGCGGGAGAGGAGGCCTTCGTCAGTGAGACCTAGCGGGTCGCCAGCGCCTGTTCGGCGGCGGCGAGCCACTCACGCCACTGCGCGGCCTGGGCCTCGGCCTGCTCGGTGCGGCGCTTGTCGCCCGCGGCACGGGCCTTCGCGGCCTGCGCCTCGAACTGCTCCACGCGCTCGCGGAACTGCGCCACGCGGGCCTCGGCCTCGGGGTCGGAGCGACGCCACTGCGCGTCGACCGCGCCGCGGACCCGCTCCTCGATCGTGCGCAGCTTGCCCTCGAGGTCGCGGATGCGCTCGCGCGGCACCTTGCCGATCGCGTCCCAGCGCTCCTGGATCTTGTAGAGGGCGTTGCGCGCCGCCTCGAGATCGGTCGACGGGTCGATGCCCTCGGCCTCGGCGAGCAGCTCCTCCTTCAGCTTCGCGTTGGCCGAGAACTCGGCGTCGCGCTCGCTGAAGGCCTCGGAACGCTTCTGGAAGAACGCGTCCTGCGCGGCCCGGAACCGCTGCCACAGCGCGTCGTCGGCCTCCTTGGGCGCACGCCCGGCGGCCTTCCACTCGACCATCAGCTCCTTGTAGCGACCGGCCGTGGGGCCCCAGTCGTCGGAGTCGATGAGCTTCTCGGCCTCTTCGACGAGCGCCTGCTTGGAGGACTTCGCGACCGAACGCTGGCGGTCGAGGTCCGCGAAGTGCGAGCCGCGACGGCGGTTGAACGCGTCACGGGCCTTCGAGAACCGGCGCCACAGCTGCTCGTCGGTCTTGCGGTCGACGCCGCGGATGGTCTTCCACTCGTCGAGGATCTGGCGCAGCCGGTCGCCCGCGACCTTCCACTGCGTCGACTCGTTCGCGATCGACTCGGCCTCGTCGACGAGCGCCTGCTTGCGCGCCACGGACTGGGCTCGGGCGGCCTCCTTGGCCTCCTTCGCCTTCTCCATGCCGGCCTCGGCCTGCACCAGCACGTGCTCGACACGCGCGGCCAGCGCCTTCAGGTCGCCGACGACGGCGGCCTCGGCGAGCTGCTCCTTGACGTGCTTCGCGCTGGTCAGAGCGTGCTTGGGGTCGCCGGCGCCGGACGCGAGCCGCGACACGAGCAGCTCGACCTCGGTGCGCAGGTCGTCGAAGCGCCGCGCGAAGTGCGCGAGGCCCTCGACCGGCTCACCGGCCTGCCACGACCCGACGGCGCGCTCGCCGTCGTCGGTCTTCACGTACACGGTGCCGTCGGCGTCCACGCGCCCCCAGCGGTCAGGGTGGTCCGACGCCACGGGGACGGCCGGAGGCGTCGCATGCGGTGCGGTCTCCTTCGGCGTTTCCTCGACTCCACCCTCGGCTGCGATCTCGGCCGCACCCTGCGCAGGGGCGGTCTCGGACACGGCCACCGGTGTGCTGTCCTGCTCCGACAACGCCGGTTCCTCCCATCTGACGCCCGGGCCTGCCACGGGCGCCCCGCCACTGGCGGGGCCGATGCAATACGGGCGCTGGAGGGTCTCCCGTCCCCAGTTCCCCGCGCGCATTCAAACAGGTCAGAGCTCGACTCGGTACTGGGAGTCCACGATAGGTAGCCTGGTTCGTCGTGATCACCCGTGCCGCAGTGGTACCGCACCCGCCTCTTCTGGTGCCAGAACTGGTCGCGGGAGCCGCCGCCGAAACCGAGTCCGTGCGCGCCGCAACCGTTGCCGCAGCAGGGAAACTGCCCGGTCCGTGGGTTGCTGTCGCGGTGGACGACAGCGGCCCTTCCACGGTGGTGCCACCGCTCTCCGGAACTTTTCTCGGATATGGGGTCGACATACCTGTGTCACTCGGCGGTGCCTCGGTCCCGGACCCCCGAATTCCGTTGCCAGTGCTAATCACCGCGTGGCTGCGGGAACAGTGCGCAGTCGAAGTGTCACGCGTTGAACTCGTACCGCGTGATCTGCCGACATCCGAATGTGTCTCGTTTGGACAACGACTTGCGGGCGAATCCGCCGGGCTCCTGATCCTGGGCGACGGTTCCACTCGGCACGGCCCGCGCTCGCCCGGCTCCCACGACGAGCGTTCGGGACCTTTCGACGAGCACGTTCATTCGCTGCTGGCCGCCGCTGACGTGGACGGCCTGCTTACCCTCGACCTCTCGCTCGCGTCGGAGCTGGGTGCGCAGGGCCGGGCGGCGTGGCAGGTCCTCGCCGGGGTGCCCGGACCGTGGCGCAGCTTGGGAGCCGAGTTCTTCGCACCGTTCGGCGTGGGCTACCACGTCGCTGTCTGGGAGCGCCCGTGATCACGCCCATCGCTGTTGTCGGACCCACCGCGACCGGCAAGTCCGATCTTGCCGTCGCGCTGGCGGAACGGTTCGGGGGAGAGGTCGTCAACGCCGACGCCATGCAGCTCTACCGCGGCATGGACATCGGTACCGCCAAGATGACGCTGTCCGAGCGTCGCGGCATCCCTCACCACCTGCTCGACGTCCTGTCCGTCACCGAGACCGCGTCCGTCGCGGCCTATCAGCGGGAGACGCGTGCCGTGATCGAGGACCTGCTCGCCGCCGGTAAGCCTCCGATCCTCGTCGGCGGATCCGGTCTGTACGTGCAGGCGGTGCTCGACGACCTGAAGTTCCCCGGCACCGACGACGCCGTGCGTGAGCGTTTCGAGGCGGAGCTGGCGTCGGCCGGCCCGGAGGTGTTGCACCAGCGGTTGCAGACGCTCGACCCGGCCGCCGCGATCGCGATCCTGCCGTCGAACGGACGCCGGATCGTGCGCGCGCTGGAGGTCATCGAGCTGACGGGGCAGCCGTTCTCCGCGAACCTGCCCAAGCCCGGCCCGGCTCGTTACGGCACCGTCCAGATCGGCGTCGACCGCGAGGTGTCCGAACTGGACTCGCGCGTCGACCTGCGGGTGGACGTGATGTTCGCTGCCGGTCTCGAATCCGAGGTGCGTGCCCTGGTCCGGCTCGGTCTGCGCGACGGCAAGACCGCTTCGCGCGCGCTGGGCTACCAGCAGGTGCTGTCCGCAATGGACGGAGCGTGCACGATCGACTTCGCCGCCGAGGAGACCAAACGCGCCACCCGCCGGTTCGTGCGGCGCCAGCGCTCGTGGTTCCGGCGTGACCAGCGCATCACCTGGTTGGACGGTGCTCGGCCCGATCTGGTCGAGGCCGCCGGTAACCTGGTCCCGTGGAGTTCGTGAAGGGGCACGGCACGGAGAACGACTTCGTCATCCTGCCCGACCTCGATGACCAGCTGGACCTGACGGTGGCGCGCGTCCAGGCGCTGTGCGACCGGCAGCGCGGCCTGGGCGCCGATGGTGTCCTGCGCGTGGTCCGTGTGGACGGCCAGTGGTTCATGGACTACCGCAACGCCGACGGCTCCATCGCCGAGATGTGCGGCAACGGCCTGCGCGTCTTCGCCCGGTACCTCGTCGACGCGGGCCACCAGCCGCAGGGTTCCTTCGTCGTGGGTACGAGGGCCGGCGATCGCACGGTCATCACGCACCCGGACGGCTCCGTCACGAACGACATGGGTCCCGCGCGCGTCACCGGCACGTCCATCGCGGCGGTCGACGGCCAGGGCATCGGCGGCTTCGCGGTCGACGTCGGCAACCCGCACCTCGCCTGCGTCATCGACACCCCGGTCGACAGCTTCGACCTCACCGTGCCGCCCGGCTTCGACCCGGTGATCTTCCCGCACGGCGTCAACGTCGAGCTCATCAACGTCCTCGAGGCCGATGGCCCACGTGGCGGCGCTCTGAAGATGCGCGTCTACGAGCGTGGCGTCGGTGAGACCCGTTCGTGCGGCACCGGCACTGTCGCGTCCGTCGCCTCGTGGCTCGCGGGCCAGGGCCGCACCACCGGCTCGGCGACCGTCGACGTCCTCGGCGGGCAGGTCTTCGTGACGATCGAGCCGACGACGTCGACGCTCACCGGACCTGCCGTGCTCGTCGCGCGCGGCGAGCTCGACAAGTCCTGGTGGGACGCCCTCGTTTAGTCCTTCCAGCTGATATATCGCATATCAGTTCAGGTCGTAGACCTCGACCTTCCCGAGGCGGGCTTCCTTCACGACGTCGGGATGCGAGTCCGGTGCCGTCAGACAGACGAGTTTGTCGCCGACGACGGCGACGGCGAAGCACGTTTGCGTCGTCTCCACCCGATGCGTGATCTTCCCGCCCTCGGTCACCCGGAACACCGCGGGCTGCAACGCCGGCGCCACCCACACGCCGTTCCCGTCCGTGGTGAACGTGTCGGCGGCGATCCCGTCCGGCGCGATGCCGAACTCCTTCACATCGGCCCACAACCTGCGGTTTTGCAACGATCCGTTGCGGTCGACCGAAAACGAAGTCAGTTTGAATGCAACGGTCTCGGCGACGACCAATATATTGCCGCTCTCGGACTCGCCGGTCGGGTCGGGCAGCAGCGCCATGCCGTTGGGGAACTTGAGGTCCTCGGCGACGACGCTGACGGAGCCGTCGGGCTGGACGAGAGCGAGCGCGGCGCCCGGCGGGTCGAAGTCGGGTTCGAGGAGTCGCGGGATGCCGACTTCAGTGATCAGGCCGTGCAGGTCGAACCCGAAGTTGCCGACGTACGCGCGACCCTCGCCGTCGACGAGCATGTCGTTGGCGTGGTAGGTCGCGATATCCGATATATCAGCGTGGAGGACCAGGTCCGTGCCCTCGAGGCGGCGGACGGTGTGGTCGAGCATCGACACGACGAGCATGCGTCCGTCGGGCAGCCAGCCGAGCCCGGACGGCTGGCCGTCGAAGGCGACGACGAGCTCGTCCTCACCGGTCGCGAGGTCGAGTGCGTGCACCTCGCCCGCGTAGAAGTCGGAGTAGTAGAGGCGGCCGTCAGGACCGCGTCGCGGTCCTTCGCCGAAGTGGAGACCGTCCCGCAGCACCGAGGTAACAGCCATGGGCCTCGACGCTAGACGTGGCCGGCAGGTCCCGCATAGAGCGCAGCGGCGAGAACAGCACCCACCCCATGCCGGCCACCGAGCCGATCAGCGAGACCCACAGCGTCGGCACGATCCCGATCCAC
>JAVXWK010000746.1:0-11231 GCA_032230575.1 Pseudonocardiales bacterium
ACGGCCTCCCCGACGGCGACGGGTTCAGCATCGCCTGCGTCGCGGGCATCGACGCCGCTGAGGTGGCGCGGCGCCTGGAGGCGTATGTCGTGCCGGAGGTCCCGGACGTCTTCGACCGGTGGGCGGATCCGTTCGGCGCGGACACCGAGCGCGCCGTGGGTGTCACCGACGTGCCAGGGGGATGCGTCGTGATGCAGCCCTGGTACTTCGCCGCTGCCGCGACCGACGTGTTGTCGAGCCTGTCGGCGGGCACCGTGGCGTACGGCATGTACGCGAACCCCAAGAGCGGCAACCAGGGCAGCATCCACCACGACGGTGAGATCGTCGGCTGGGACCTGCATCCCGGCGGCGAACCCGACGCGGGTGGCAGCACGGCCGAGGTGCTGCTGGCGCACCTCTACGCCTACGAGGCCGTCGCGTACTGCTGTGCGCACGTCGGGCTGCGGCCTGCCGACAACAAGGCGTTCACTGAGCCGGACCAGTGGATTCTCCTTCCTGATCTCAGCTACCGGCGCGCATGATGGGGTCATGCTGGAGGCACTGCGGCGGCAGCTGAGCGAAGGCCTGTTCGAGAAGGTCGCCGGTCCGGAGCGCGAGAAGCACGCGCGGCGGATCCACGACGCGGCCGGTCCGCGCATGTTCGCCGACGACCGGCCGATCCGGCACGTTCACGCTGATCACGCCATGTTCATCGGTGGGCTGCGGGCGTTGCTGCTGCAGTCGTTGCACCCGCTGGCGATGGCGGCGGTCGCGCAGCACTCGGACTACCGGACCGACCCGTGGGGACGGTTGCAGCGCACCAGCCTGTTCGTCGGCGTCACCACGTACGGCACCGAGAAGGACGCTCTCGAGGCGATCGAACGGCTCGGGCGCGTGCACACGTTCATCCACGGCACCGCACCGGATGGAAGGACCTACCGCGCCGACGACCCGCACCTGCTGGGCTGGGTGCACGTGGCCGAGGTCGACAGCTTCCTGCAGTGCCACCAGAAGTACGGCGAGAAACCCCTCGACGACTACGACGAGTACGTCGCGGACATGGCGGTGATCGCGGACGCGATGGGCATCCCGGATCCGCCGCGCACCGTTTCCGAGCTCGAGGCCAAGCTCGATTCCTATCGGGGTGAGCTGAAAGGCACCCGCGAGGCACGGGAAGCCGCGCGGTTCCTGCTGCTCAAGGCGCCCCTGCCGGTGCTCGCGAAGGGCCCGTACGCGATCCTCACCGCGACCGCGGTGGCGAGCCTGCCCGTGTGGGCGCGGATGCCGTTGCGACTGCCATACCTGCCGATCGCCGAAGCCACCGGTGTGCGGTTCGCGGGCCACGCGTTGATGCGCGGCCTGCGGTGGGTCACGGGCTGAGGAAGTCCATCACCAGAGGAGTCGCCGTCTCGCGGAACTCCTCGAAGTAGCCGTGCCGTGCGCCTTCGATGAGGTGCATGCGCGCGTTGGGAATCCGTGCGGTGACGAGGGGTGCGTTGGCCGTGGGGTTGAAGATGTCCTCGGTCCCGTGCACAACGAGCGTCGGCGCGGTGATCGACGGCAGCGCGTCCCACGCGTCGTGCCCGGCGCTCGCGAACAGGTGCAGCTTCTTCGCGTAGGGCGGCATCTGGGGGTCGCCGAGGGTGTTGAACGGGCCCTTGTAGGCCGGTGTGTACATCAGCTCTTCCAACGCCCGGCGCGCCTTCATCGGGTCGATCTGCGCCAGTGACTTCCGCACCTCGGCGCTGCGCTCGACGCCGTGCGGGCCGCCGGGGGAGGTGCAGCCGAGCACCAGCCGTTCGACGCGATCACCGTGCGAGGCCGCGATCCACTGCGCGATCCGGCCGCCCATCGAGGTGCCGTAGACGTGGGCCTCGCCGATGCCGGCGTCGTCGAGGATCGCGATGCAGTCCGACGCGAACTGCTTGGTGCTGTAAGGGGTTTCGGGCTTGTCGCTGGAACCGGTTCCGCGGTGGTCGGTGACGATCGTCGTGAACTCGGCGGAGAAGTCCGCGCGCACCTGTGACCACCAGCGGGACGAGTTGGACTGGCCCGCGATGAGCAGCAGGGGCGGGCCCGAGCCCTCGACCGAATAGAAGAGCCTGGTTCCGTCCGAGGCACGAGCGTGGGTCACGACTGGACAGCCTAGAACCTTGACTCGGGGGTAGATGGTCTAGTCCAATTCGACTGACCCCTGCCGGCCGCCACGCGTGAGGGATGGAAGCCATGCAGCTTTTCGCTCGAATAAGCGCGGTGGCCGCACTGGTGCTCGGCACCGTGATCGTGAGCCTCGCCCCTGCCAGCGCCGCCGGTGTCACGGCGACGTTCTCCAAGCAGTCCTGGGACACCGGGTACACCGCCACGGTGACGATCAAGAACGAGACCAGCGCGGCCATCAGCTCCTGGAAGGTCGAGTTCGACTACCCGGCGTCCACGTCCGTCGGCGCCTACTGGGACTCGCTGCTCACCAAGAGCGGCAACCACAACGCGTTCGTCAACCGCGAGTACAACGGCTCGGTCGCGCCCGGTGCGAGCGTGTCGTTCGGTTTCAACGCCGGCGGCACCGCCGATCCGTCGAACTGCACGATCAACGGTGCGGCGTGCACGGGCGGTGGCACCTCGCCGACGTCGACGACGACCACCACCACGACTACAACCACAACCACGACGACCACGACCACGACCGGGCCGCCTCCGAACGGCAGCCTGCCGCGCAAGGTGCTCGTCGGGTACCTGCACGCGAGCTTCGCCAACGGCTCCGGCTACATCCCGATGAAGGACGTGCCGGACGAGTGGGACGTCATCAACCTGTCGTTCGCCGAGCCCACCAGCTCGACGTCCGGTGAGCTGCGGTTCGCGCAGTGCCCGGTCGCCGAGTGCCCGAACGTCGAGTCCGAGGCCGACTTCATCGCGGGCATCAGGGCCCAGCAAGCCAAGGGCAAGAAGGTGCTGATCTCCATCGGCGGCCAGAACGGCCAGGTGCGGCTGGAGAGCACGGCGGCGCGTGACGCGTTCGTGCGGTCCGTCGGCGGGATCATCGACAAGTACGGCCTGAACGGGCTGGACGTCGACTTCGAGGGTCACTCGCTGTCGCTGAACCCCGGTGACGTCGACTTCAAGAACCCGACCACGCCGGTGATCGTGAACCTGATCTCCGCGCTGCGGTCGCTGAAGTCCCGCTACGGAGCGGGTTTCGTGCTCACGATGGCGCCGGAGACGTTCTTCGTGCAGGTCGGCTACCAGTTCTACGGCGGCGCGGGCGGCGGTGACGCGCGAACGGGCGCGTACCTGCCGGTGATCGAGGCGATGCGCAACGACCTGACGTTGCTGCACGTGCAGGACTACAACTCCGGACCCGTGATGGGCCTGGACAACCAGTACCACAACATGGGCGGCGCGGACTTCCACGTCGCGATGACCGACATGGTGCTCGCCGGGTTCCCGGTTCGCGGTGACACGACGAAGGTGTTCGCCGGGTTGCGGCAGGACCAGGTCGCGATCGGCCTGCCCGCCGCGATGTACGCGGGCAACGGGTTCACGTCCGTCGCGGACGTCCACACCGCGCTCGACTGCCTGACCAAGGGGTCGAACTGCGGCAGCTACAAGCCGAAGGGCGTCTACCCGAACCTGCGCGGCCTCATGACGTGGTCGATCAGCTGGGACAAGTACAACAACTACGAGTTCTCCAAGCAGCACCGCGCCTACCTCCCCCGTTGAAACGATGAACGGCGCTTTTGTCCACCTGAAGTGGACAAAAGCGCCGTTCATCGGTTTCAGGCGGGGGTGGACCAGAACTGCAGTTCGTAGGCCTGGAGGAGGCGGCCGTAGCGCCAGGCGCGCTTCGGCTGCCAGCCCGCGTCCAGCGCCGCCTGCACCGCCGCGATCGCCCGGTCCTCCAGTTGCGGGGCGGGCGTGGCGAAGAAGTCGACGAACGCGCACGCCTCGTCGTTGAACCCGTAGTGCTCGCGCAGGCCCTTGGCCATGCGGGCGCAGTAACCGCCCCACGCGGTGAAGTTGGCCAGGATCGCGAGGATCACGTCGGTCGGCTCGCCGTTCATCGCCATCCACGCCTGGTAGGCGGGGTACGACTGGCAGCCGGGGAAAGGCTCGTAGCTGTGGAAGTCCTTGCTGGACATGCCCGCTGCCTTGGCGAGCGGCTCCAGCATCGGCAGCACGAGCTCCTCGCCGCCCGCGAGCAGCGTGAAGAACGCCCGCGCGTTCGGCTCCTCGGCTTTGGCGGCGAGGGCGAGGAATGTTCGCCAGTCCGACGACACGATGTGGTTCTCCTCGGCCGCGAACGTCGCGATCACGGCCCGCGGCGCCTCGCCCGTTTCGATGAGTTTGACCACGAGGTTGTCGTGCTCACCGGGGTGCAGCTCTTTCCGGATGCGCGCGACCAGCTCTTTTGCGTCCATGGACCATGATTCTTCCGCAACTCGGAAATCGTTCGCCAGGGCGGCGGGTGTTCGGCCACGATGTCTCCTCGTGGCTGAACACACCTACCGAGTACTCGTCCGCGGACGCTTCACCGACCTCACCGACGAGCAGCGCGCCTCGCTGCGGGAGCGCCTCACGGGCTTCGACTTCCTGCGGGACGCCGGGTTCAGCGAGGAGGGCGCGCTGACGTTCGACGAGAAGCTCGACTTCTTCAGCTACCGCGTGATCCTGACCGCTGCCGAGAAGCCGGACGAGGCGGGACTCCGGCGCGCGACCACGGCTCTCGACGCGCTCGGCGTCGACTTCCGCGGCCTGCGCGCCAACGTCACCGACATGGACGAGATGAAGATCAACCGGCCGAAACGGCTGGGCTGAGCGGGGTTTCGAGCACGGCCGCGGCGTCCAGGGCCAGGTCCTCCCGGTACATCCGGGAGATCACCTGGACGCCGGTCGGCAGCCCGTCGCGCAGCCCTGTCGGCACCGCGACCGACGGGACCCCGACGAAGCTCGTGACCTCGCACATCTTCATCGCCTCGAAGTACGCGGCAAGCGCCTGCGGGCCGCGGCGGTCGTCCTCCGGCTCGAACGACGGCGTCGTGCTGACCGGCGCGATCAGCACCGGGTAGCGGTCGAGCAGCTGCGCCCACTCGCGCTGGACGGCCAGCCGAGTGCCGGTGAGCGCCAGGAACTCGCCGAGGTCCAGGCCGGGCCGCACCGCCAGCAGGTTGCGGGCGTACACGGCGAGGTCCTCACCGGCGAACGCGACGTACTCGTCGAATCCGAGCGCGATCGGCGTGGCGATCATCCGCATCGCCAGCTCCGACGCCTCCTCGACCCGCGGCGGCGTGACCGCCACGACCTCGTACCCCGCGTCCACCAGCCGTTTCGCCGCCTCCTCGACGACCGGGTCGCCGGGAACGAACCCAGCGATCCTGGCGACCGGTGAGCCGGTGGCCGGCACCGGGACCGTGCGCGGGTCGGACGGATCCGAGCCGCACAGCAGGTCGTGCACCAGCCGCAGGTCGGCGACGGTGCGGGCGAGCGGGCCCTCGACCGTCATGACCTGGGTGGGGAACGACGGGTCCGGCTGGCCGTAGATCGAGCCCTGCGGATAACGGCCGTAGCTCGGCTTCAACGCGCAGATGCCGTTCAGGAACGCCGGCAGCCGAAGTGATCCGCCGCCGTCGTTGCCGATCCCGAACCGCACCATGCCCGTCGCCACCGCGACCGCGTCACCGCCGGAGCTGCCGCCCGGTGACTTCGTGGCGTCCCACGGGTTGATGGTGTGCCCGGCCAGTTCGCTGTACGTGTGCAAGCCGCGCGCGTTGAGCGTCGGCATGTTCGCGTGCCCGATCGGTGTCGCTCCGGCCGCCCGCAACCGTGCCACGATCGGCGCGTCGGACGACTTGACGTTGCCGGTCAACGACTTCAGGCCGTGCGTGGTGGCGGCACCGGCGACGTCGATGTTGGCCTTGACCGAGAACACGACCCCGGCCAGCGGGCCGTCCGGCTCGTCCGGCACCTCAGGCACGTCGAACACGGAGGTCAACGCGTTGTAGACCGGGTTCAAGGTTTCGATGAGCTGCAACTGCTCAGTGAACATCCCCATGCTCCAGTCTATGCGGACTGGAGCACGGGGATGTGTAGTTCAAAACCACTCAGTGGAACGTTACGGGTAATTCGCCAGGTAGGCCTCGGTAGAACCGTTGGTCACCCTGTTGCCCGAGTTGTTGATGATGTGCTCGATGGTTCCCTTGCCACCCAACGAGATCGTCACCATGCTGTGGAACCTGACGCCGGGGTTGTTCGGGACCTCGAACGCCCGGTCCGCCACCACGCTCGGGTTGGCGTTGGCGAAGATGTAGCTGCCCAGGCCCCACGCCTCGTGCGAGGTGACGTTGTTGGCCACCTTGTACGCCGCGTAGCCGCGCGTGGACCCGTTCATCCACGCCGCCTGGTTCGGCGCCTCGTACGGCATCTCGTTCTGGTAGAAGTACGTCCGGCCGCCCTGACCGTTCCAGATGGTCTGGTACTTCTGGTAGTGCTCCACGAAGAGGCCGTACATCGTCACGTTGTTGCCGTTGACGATCAACCCGGTGTCAGCCCGGTTCACGTCCCAGCCGACGCCGTCGCGGTGGTCACCGCGCCACAACCACAGGTGGTCGCCGATCACGTTGGAGGAGTTGATCACCAACGAGGTCGTGGCCCGCCCGATCGCGGAACCGCCGATGCGCACGTACACGTCGTGGATCGACGACGGGTTGGCCGCGTGGCCGGCGCTGCTGCCCGGCGCACCGAACTGCATCAGCAGCGGCGAGTTCGTCGGCGCCGCGTCGATCAGCAGGCCGGCGACCTTCACACCGTCCACATCGGCCACGTCGAGCGCCAGGTTCCCGTTGGTGGGCATGACGGTCGCGAGACCGAGACCCATGACCACGGTGTCCGGACGCGTGACCCGGATCGGCTCGCTCACCTGGTGGATGCCCGGCGTGAGCAGCAGGTGCTTGCCGGCCGCGAGCTGCTGGTTCATCGTGGCCGCACTCGTACCCGGCTTGGCGATGAAGAAGTCCGACAGCGGGATGTTCTGGCCCTGCTGGTTGCCGCTCGCCCACGTGGTGCCGCTGGTGTTGGTGCGCAGCGACGGGACGAAGACGCTGTACTTGCCGCTGCTGTCGATGTTCAGGAACGGCTTCTCGCGCACGACAGGGGTCTGCGCGACGGTCGTGTACGGCGGTTCGGGGAACGTGTTGGCCGGGGCGTTGCGCGCGCCGACGAAGACCATGTTCCAGTTCTCACCGGTCCACGAGCCCCACTCGGTGTTACGCGACAGCCACTGCTGCTGCGAGCCGGAACGAACCTGGCCCGTCACCACGGAGTCGGCCAGGAAGCCACCGCTGGACCAGCCGTTGTCGTCGAGCTGCATGTTGCCGTAGACGTGCGTGCGGCGCATCGCGGAGGCCTGCGAGACCGCCCACGTGTTGGTGCCGCTCGGAGGCCTGATCGCCAGGTTCTCCGCGCCACGCCAGAAGTTGTGCGTCGCGTTGCCCTGGAACCAGTCGGCCTCGACGTGCACCTGGCCGTTGATGTTGACCTGGTCCGGGTTCAGGCCGAGCCCGAGCACCTGGGTGAAGAAGCCGATGTTCACGTCGACGTTGTAGTTGCCAGGCTTGAAGAAGATCGCGAACCGGCGGGCGTCGTACTGGCCCTGCTCCTGCTGCCGGAACACGTCGTTGAGGCGCGCCTGGATGGTGCCGGCGGACATCGACGGGTCGAAGATCAGCACGTTCGGGCCGAAGTCCGGCTGGCCGGGGTCGGGCGGGGTGGTGCCGGTGCTGAGCTTGAAGGACTGGGCGTTGGTGCCGTTGCAGGTGTACTGCACCAACTGGACGTCACCGGTCGAAGCGCCGGGCACGTCGAGACACTTGTTGCTGTGACGGCTGACGAACCGGTAGGTGTCGGTACCTACCTGTTCGGGACGCCATTGTTGGTTGTTGGCACTGAAGTTCTGCCACATGTGGATCGCGGCGTTGTCCTCGGCGGACACGTTCGAGACGTCCCACACCGAGCCTTCGCCGACCGTGAAGTAACCGTCGGAGGTGGGGGTGAACGTCCAGGTTTGACCGGAGCAGTTCTGTTGGCGGAGTTGTGCGCCGTTCGCCGATCCGAGCGACTCCACGCACTTTCCGCTGCCGACGTTCGTCACCTGATAAGCGGTTCCGGGCACTACGTCGGCCTGGGCCGCGACCGTCCACACAGGAACGATCGCCGCTGCCGCCAACGCTGCCACCAGCAGGGGGGTTCTCACGGTCACAGGGTGGGGGTGGTTTGTTGCCACCGTCAACGAACCTAACTGTTTCCGGTCGAGTTCCGGTATTGACAAATGAATTTGTCAAATGAGACTGTGCTAGGCGTGGAGCTCTCCCCGTTGCGCAGATCGCTGCTGGAGCTGCTGAAGTCGCCCGCGTCGGCGACCCAGCTCGCGGCGGCTCTCGACCTGCCGCGCCAACGGGTCAACTACCACGTGCGCGCGCTGGAACAGGCCGGACTCGTCGAGCTGGTCGAGGAGCGGCAACGGCGTGGGTGCGTCGAACGAGTGCTGCGCGCCCGGCCCGGTCGCGAGATCGCGGCGGACGTCCAGGACCAGTTCGCCGCAACGCACCTCGTGTCCGTCGCGGCTGACACGGCTCGCTCGGTCGAGCGGATGTCGGGCGCTGCCGCTGACGCGGGAAAGCGCTTGCTCACGTTCACCGTGGAGACGACGGTCCGCTTCGGCGCGCCCGGCGACGTCCACGAGTTCACCAGCGACCTCGCCGAAGCGGTGCGGCAGATCGCGTTGAAGTACGACACCGAGTCAGGCCGCCCGTACCGGGTGGTCGCGTTGGGCCACCCTGGAGTTTCCGATGAGCGATGAGGGCGTCCGGATCGAGATCACCGTGGCCGCGCCGGTCGACGAGGTGTGGCAGTCCTTCCGCGACAAACAGAAGATCCTGCACTGGCACGGCTGGGAGTACGACGGCCTGGAGCAGGAGATCGACGGCACGTTCTTCGAGGACGCCGAGGAGACCGGCGAGCGGTCGCTGACCCTGCACGGGCACGACACGTTCACGCTGACGCCGGTCCCGGAAGGCACGCGCGTGGTGCTGACGCGCGCGCCCAAGGGCACGCTGCCGGAGTGGGACGAGTACTACGACGACATCACCGAAGGCTGGATCACGTTCCTGCACCAGCTGAAGTTCGCGCACGAGTACCACCCCGGCGTTGTTCGCCGCACGCTGTTCTGGCCCTCTGCCGTGGATTTGGGGGTGACCGGCAAGCCGTTCTTCGAGTCCGCGAACCAGAGCGGGTACGTGATCGAGGAGTGGGGGCCGGGGTTGCTGGTCACGTGTCCGAAGATGACCGTGGTGACGACCTACGGGTTCTCCGACGACGAGCTGGAGGCGTTGCGTCAGAAGGGTGAGGCGTAGTCAGCTGGAGGCCGCCGCCCCGAAGTAGTGGGTGAGGAAGTCGTTGCGGAACACGCCTTTCGGGTCGTGTTCGTTGACGAGCGCCTTGAACGCGTCCCACTGCGGGTAGCGCGCGGCCAGCAGCATCGGCGGCACGGTGAAGAGCTTGCCCCAGTGCGGGCGTGGCGCGATCGCCTCCTCCAGGCGGGGCAGCAGGGCGAGCACGGCGTTCTCGTTCGGGACCCAGGTGAAGTGGATGGCGAGGCTGTCGCGGTCGACCGCCGGGCTGAGCCACTGCGGTTCGGCGTCGATCGTGCGGATCTCGCAGGCCTGCACGAGCGGTGAGATCACGGTGGACATCTCGGCGAGCGCGCGCAGGGCCGTGACCGCGCGGGTGCGGGGGACGAAGTACTCGGTCTGCAGCTCCTGGCCGACGGACGGGGTGAACTCGGCTTTGAAGTGCGGCAGCCGCTCGTGCCACGGGCCGGGGACGCCGCCCTGGACCGTGCAGCGGTCGGCGGGCTGGCCGGGGACGGGGTGGCGCGGGCCGTCGGCGGGGTGGCCGGGGAAGGTGAACAGCGGGTCGCCGACGCGGTGCTTCGCCCAGATGGTCGCGCCGCCCTGCCAGTCGACGAACGCGCTCACGCTGTAGGCGCCGTCGAAGATCTGTTCCAGGTTGGTGAGCAGCGTCGTCCAGGCGACGTCCTCGTAGACGGTCTGCGCGACCTCGAACGAAGGGACCGCTTCCAGCGTCACCGCCGTGACCACGCCCAGGCCGCCCATCGACACCGCGGCGCCCGCCGAGGTCAGTTCGACCACCGAGCCGTCTCCGCGCATGACCTCGACGGACCGCACCGCGCCCGCCAGAGACCGGGCGCCGGAGCCGTGGGTGGCCGTGGCGATCGCGCCGGCGATGGTGATGTGCGGCAGTGACGGCAGCGTGTGCAGGGCCAAGCCGACGGCGTGGAGCTTCGGGGCGAGCTGGGCGAGGGTCGCGCCGGCGTTCACCCGAACGGTGTTGCCGCCGGCGTCGAAGACCTCGGGCATCGCGGCGAGCGAGAGCAGGGTGCCCGTGGTGTCCGCGATCGGGCTGAACGAGTGCCCGGAGCCGACGACGTGCACCGCGGACGAGCCGCGGACGATCGCGCGCAGGTCGTCGGCCGAGGTCGGCGTGACGGCCTGGGCCGCGGTGAACGTGATGTTGCCGGCCCAGTTGGTCTTCATGTGCCTACGGTAGGCGCATTGGCGACGGAAGTTGTCGACCCTGTTGCTTCAGTGTGGACAGAAATCAGGTTGCGCACGGTGGCAGGGTGGATCTACGTGGGAAACAACAGCGACGTGAAGACGCTCCGACAGATGGCCGGCCTGGTCACGCCGATGGCGTTGAGGGTCGCGGTGACCCTGGGCCTGCCCGATCGCCTGAGGGGTGATCGACCCGCCGCTGCCGACGCGACCGCCGCAGACACCGTCGCCCATCTCGCCACCGAACTCGGCGTCGACCCAACCGCCCTTGAACTCCTGCTCGGCCACCTGGTCACCCTCGGCGTCCTCGACCGCACCACCACCGGCTACCGCACCACCGATTTCGGCGCGAACCTCTGCGCGGACGCCGGCACCGGCCTGCACAACCTGCTCCACCAGGACACCGCCGCCGGGCGCGCTGACCTGGCCTTCGTCGACCTCGCCCACAGCGTCCGCACCGGCGAGCCCGCCTACCCGTTGCGCTACGGGCAGGACTTCTGGACCGACCTGGCCGAGCGGCCGCACCTGCGCGAGGCGTTCGACCGGCAGATGACCTGGCGGATCCGTCAGCGCGTGCCGAAGTTCGTCGACGCCGTGGACTGGGCTCGGTTCAAGACCATCGCGGACGTC
>JAVXWK010000330.1:0-3955 GCA_032230575.1 Pseudonocardiales bacterium
GACCGCGGGACGGGCGTGACCAGGTTGACCCAGTGCGAGGACAGGCGCGGTGTCAGGAGCGGTACCGGGAGGACGCGACGCTTGGGCATCCGGTTGTGCACCCACCTCGGCGTGACCATCACCGGCAGCCGTTCGGTCAGGTAGCGCAGCATCTCGAAGCTCGCCGAACCCGACCCGATGATCACCGCGGCCTGCAGCACCACGGCCGGGACCTCACAACGCAGGAACACCTCACCGACCTCCTTGCGGGAGGCCAGGTGAGGTGACAGCTCGCTGTTCGCGGGGTGCAGCCCGCCCAGGTAGACGATCCGCCGCACCCCAGCACGTCCGGCAGCCGCCGCGGTGTTCTCGGCGGCCTTGCGATCAGCGTCGGCGAAGTCCTGCGTCTGCAACGAGTGCACGAGGTAGTGGACGACCTCGATGTCCCGCATCGCCTCGTCGAGGTCGCCGAGCACGTCCCCGCGCACGATCTCGACGTCAGACGCCCACGGCACGTCGCGCAGCTTCTCCGGCGACCGCACCAGGCAGCGCACCTGGTGGCCGTCTGCCAGCAGCCTGGGCACGAGCCGTCCGCCGAGGTAGCCGGTCGCGCCGGTCACGAGACACCGCATGCCTCGATCCTGCGCGCCACGGTGAACGACCGCAGATCAGCGGCCCCGCTTGATCAGCACCGACCCGCCGCGCACGAACCCGCGCACCTGGAAGTGCGGGTTGCCGACGCCGTTTCGGACCTTGTCCTTGATCTCGCCGGCCTGGATCTCGACGGCGTCGATGTTCACCGACGCGGTGGGCGGCAGCAGGAGCTTCACCGAGCCCAGCGACACGTCGAGGTCGACGTTCACCAGCGGGGGCACGTCGGCCTGGGTGAAGTCGAGGTTCGTGGAGCCGAGCGTGTTGCGGATGACCAGCTCGTTCGGCACGACCCAGTGGCCCTTGCGCACTGTGGTGCCGAGCGCGTTCTTGAACTCGGTGCGGGCGCGGGCGACCTCGGTGTTGACCATGCCGGGCAGGTCGAGGAGCACCGCATTCAGGTCTGCCCTGGTCACGGCCGCGAGCGCGGTGTCAGTGCGCGTCGTGAACTCGTCGAGCGTGATCATGCCGCGGCCCACTGCCTTGTTCAGCAGGCTGACGACGTGCTCGCGTTCGGGGTCGGACACGCGTAAGTCCCTGGGGTCTGTCATTGCTCTGCCTCCGGTTCGGCGTCGAGACCGTGCTCGATGGCATAACGCGCCAGCTCCACCCGGTTGTGCAGTTGGAGTTTCCGCAATGTCGACTGGACGTGGTTTTCGACCGTGCGGTGGGAGATCACGAGGCGGTTGGCGATCTGGCGTGCGGTGAGTCCCTTGGCCACCAGACGGAGTACTTCGGTCTCCCGTTCGGTGAGCTCGGGCTTGTCCTTCGAGTCGTCGGGCGCGGCGGCCATGCGGCGGTACTCGCCCAGCACGAGGCCGGCCAGTCCGGCGGTGAACACGGCGTCGCCTGCGGCGGTCCGTGAAACGGCCTCGACCAGTTCCTCGGAGGACGCGGACTTCACCAGGTAGCCGGACGCGCCCGCCTTGACGGCCTGCAGCACGTCGTCGTGCTCGCCGGACGCGGACAGCACCAGCACGCGGGTGTCCGGCAGCTCGCTGGTGATCATCAAGGTCGCGTCGACACCCGACAGCTCACCGAGGTTGAGGTCCATCAGCACCACGTTGGGCCGCACGGCCTTCGCGATGCGCACTGCCGACGCGGCGTCACCCGCGGTCGCCACGATCTCGAAACCGCGTTCCTGGAGGTCGCGTGCCACGCCCTCGCGCCACATCGGGTGGTCGTCCACGACCATCACCGAGACCGTCATCCTGCCGCCCCCTTCCTGAACACCCGAACCTCCCACTCCGTGCCCTCCCCCGGCCCGGTCTGGAGTTCGAGCGTGCCGCCCAGCGATTCCACCCGGCCTTTGATCGACTTCTCGATCCCCATCCTGCCTTCCGCCGCGGCGGAGGCGATGCGGCCGTCCGGAATGCCGGGTCCATCGTCCCGGACACTCAACACGACTTCCTCCCCCAGATCCTCCAGCAGCACCCACGCCCGCGCGTCGTCACCGGCGTGCTTGTCCACGTTGGACAGTGCTTCGCGGACGAGCGAGGTGAGTTCGCCGGCGGCCGGTGCGGCGAGCATCACCTGGGTGGCGGGGGTGGAGACCTGGATCTTCGGCGTGGCGAGCAGCTGCAGGCCGGGCCGCAGGTCGATCTCGCCGTCCACAGTGGAGTCGGCCGGCGCGGCGGCGACCAAATTCCGCAGCGCCACCTCTTGTTCACCGGCGAGCTTGGCCAGTTCGGCCGCCTCGCCACCGACCTCGAGGCCGCGTTTGCGCACGCGGGCGAGGACCTGGAGCACGCTGTCGTGGATCGACCGGGCGAGCCTCTCGCGTTCGGCCGTCGCGGCTTCGGCCCTCAAAGCCTGTGCGAGGAGCACCGCGGACCGCCGTGCCGTGGCGGAGGCCATGCCGACGACCATGCCGGCGCCGGCCAGCAACACGACATCGCGCAGCAGGTCGAGGCTCGGCGAACGGTGAGACAGATAGGTGAAGAGGCCAACGGTCAGCCCACCGCCGAAGCCCGCGGCCGCCCCGCCGAGCGCGCCCAGCGCGACCGCCGGCACGCACGCCCAGATCGTCGTGATCAGCGGGACGTGCAGGACCAGCAACTGGTGGTCGGACATGATCAACGGCGACAGCGACATGAGACCGCAGGTCAGAACGAGGTCGGTGAGGACGATCGGCCACCGCCTGCCCCACGTCGTGCTGTAGGCGCGGCTGGTGAACACGGACCACAGCGCCATCACCCCGAGCGTGGCCCACGCGAGCCACGGCCGGATGTAACCGGACTGGTTCGCGATCACGTTCGCCGCCGCGAAGAGGAATGTGACTATCCGTAGCGCAATCGCCCCGCGCCACAGCGGTGTGGCCGGGTCGTCGATCACCTTCGTCACACGTTCGGCAGGCATTCTGGGCACGCTGTGCTCCTTTCGGACACCATCCTGCCGCGTGAACGTGCGCTGGCTAACCCCCAGGTGGCCGTCTTCTGCCGAACGGAGGAATGTGCGACGCTCTCCGGGTTCAGGTGGGGAGGGCATACAGGTGCGCGACTGGCCGTTGTGGACACTGCGGCGGCCCGCGCTCTGCTACTGGTTGTTCGTCGACATGGTCGCACTGGCCATGGTGACCCACGTGATCATTTCCACGCCGACCCCTTCGCCCTCCGAGATCGGCCGTTTCGCCGCCATCGCGGGCACGGCCGGCGCGGTGATCATCGGCAGTTCGATCTACAGCCACCGCCTCGGCGAGACCGAGCGCAACCCGTGGGCCGCACACCTCTCCTATCTGACGGCGGGCATCCTCGCCCTGCCGCCGAACCTCCTGGTGCTCCTCCTCTTCGGCCCGGCCCTGCACTGCCTGCTGGCGCAACGGCCGGAGACCCACCGCTGGCTGTTCACCCTGAGCGCCACCTCGCTCGCCGTCTTCGCCACCCGCTACCTGCTGGGCTGGTCGAGCCCGCACGCCAGCCTGCTGATCATGGTCTTCGGTGCCGCGGTGCTGCTGACCCTGCGCGCGGCCCTGATCGCGGCCGGGCTGAAGCTCCGCCGCCCCACCGCCGGCTTCGAGGAGAACGTCGGCGAACCGATCGACGTGATCCTCGGCATCGTCGCGGTGTCGATCGGCGGCCTGATGGGATGCGTGGCAGAGGCGAACTCCGTCCACGCCCTGATCGCCGGCCCGCCCCTGCTCCTGCTCGAACGTGCCGCCCAGCTCCCGCAGTGGCGCCGCTCGGCTCAGCGCGACGCCAAGACGGGTCTGGCCAACGCCGTGCACTGGGACAGCCGCGCCCGCTACGAGCTGACCAAGGGCTCCGGCCGCGCCCGTCCGATGGCCGTGATGCTGCTGGACCTCGACCACTTCAAGAAGGTCAACGAC
>JAVXWK010000848.1:0-12859 GCA_032230575.1 Pseudonocardiales bacterium
GCGCCTGACACCAGGCGACACCACCGGAGGCCCGCAGTGTGCCTCCGTGCTCCGGGCAGGCGCCCCAGTTCGCGGCGCAGTCGGAGCGGCCGAGGACCCGGGCGAGGTCGGCGGCCGTCTCGGTGAGGGCCGTCGCGCCGCTACGGACGCCGGAGGCACCCTCGTCGAGCCGGAAGCTCACCCGCTGGGTGGGGCTGTCCCCGCCGGCGACCATCCGGTCGCGGATCGCCGTCATCTCGGCGGCCAGCGCCTCGACCCGCACCGCCAGCTCGCGCAGGTCGGCGGGATTGGCACGGTGACGGTCGCGGGGCTCATCCGGCACCTCCCGGTGGGTCGAGGCGGCGCCAGCGGCGGCCGGTGAGTTCGAAGAGCAGCTCCATGTCGTCGGCCTCGAACGCGCACCCGAACGCCATGCCGTGCAAGGTGTCGGCGAAGAGGCGAATCTCCTCCCATGAATGGCCGTCCGGCTGCATCCCCACGGTTTCGCCCCGCTCAGCCAGCAGCCGGATCTCTCCGGCGACCCGGTGTGCCTGTCGACCGAGGGCGGTCAGTGACTGGTCCTGCGTGGTCATGCGGATCCCTCCAAGAGCGCGACGAGGTAGCGGTCCCGGGCCCGCGCCAGCGCCGCGACGGGATCGGATGGGGTCCACACCCCGAACGAGCGCAGCACCGTGGTCACCCTCGACCAGGCGGTCGCCGGTGAGCTCGGCCAGCAGGTACAGCACCTCCCGGTCGGTCCAGCGGACACCCGTGCCGCCGAGGGCGGCGGCGAGAACGGAGGCCGCGTAGCGGGGCAGGCCGGCATGCTCCACCGGCTTGACGACGTACACACCACGGGCGGCGATCACGCCCCACCGCCAGGAGCCGCACAGCGTTTGCTCAGCACAGGCAGTGCGCCGCCGACGGACCAAAAACAGCCCCGGAGTGCCGGTAATGAGCGCGGGAATGCGAGCAGGCCGGTAGCCCGGCACCCGTGTGGTCAGCAGCACCGCACGCGCTGCCCTACGGTCGCGATCCGGCGGAACGGCACGTGTCACGGCGGTCGGCTCCCCGCCGTGGTGCCGGTCGTCGTGAGCACCGGCGACCTGGTCCGCCTCGTCGACGCGCGGTCGCGGTTCACCGGCGACAGTGCACGGGTCGCAGTCCGCTGCCCACCGACCCAGCAGCCCCGGTGAATCCGGCTTCGTCTCGCGCACCAGGGCAGCCGGGGAATCGTCTCGCGTGGTCATACAGCTCCCTCCAAGGTCGAGTAGTGGGGACCGCGATGGGATCGCCGTGGTGAATGCGAACGTCGCGGTGCGTGAAGTTGACAGCGACGAGTTGACAGCCGGGTTGACACGCGGACGAGGCCTACGCGCCCAGGCGCGCGCTCCCGCGCAGGCACGCGCGAGGAGGTCACGGTGAGTGGCTGCGAACCGTTGTTCATGCGGAGGCCTCCACGTCGCGATCGTCGCCAGCAACGGCCCACACACCGCGCCGGACGGGGCTGACCAGCCCTGCTGCGGCGAGCCTGCCGAGGGTCTTCGAGACCGTCGGCAGCGGAACGTCGAGGTCACGGGCGATGACGCCGGTCGTGGCCCGCCTGCGGCCCTGGAGGTAGCCGAGGATTGCCTCGCGGGCAGTCGGATAGGCATCGCGCCACGGCGCGTCAGCAGTGGAGGCAACCTCTGCGGCTTCCTCGGTACCGGCTGGGCAGCTGACCGGCTCGGGGCGGTTGCGGTAGCCCGTGCCGGCCTTGCGGGCCGCCAGCTCCGCGGCGCGGGAAGAGTACGGATCGAGGGTGTTGGTCTCCCCCGCCGTTGCCCAACCGAACGGGTCTACATCAAAGAACCCGCGCATCGGAGCCTGGCGGTCGGTCGCACCGATCATGAATCCGAGCCCCGACGTCGACGAGCCGTCGGGGAATCGCCGCGGGAGCTGAGCCGGGTCGACCGGCAGGGTGCCGTTGAAGGCCACCTGGCCGGACAGCCGGTTGGCGGTGCGCAGCACGATGACGTTCCCGCCGGCCACCGCGTCGCGGAGGGTCATCGAGTTGCCGAGCTGCGACAGGAGCGGCACCTGAGTGATCAGTCGTAGCGACACCCCGCACTTGCGGCCCATCTTGCCGATCTCCTCGGCGAGCTTCACGGCTTCGTCGTAGACGAACACCGCATGCGCCTCTTCGACCGTCACCGAGAGCAGCGGCATCTCGGGGGTGGGCTCGAACGACGCCCTACCCTTCCGGCGGCGTCCTTGTTCGTCGGTCCACTCGACGTCGGCCAGATACCGGTTGCGTGCGTACATCACCGCTCGCGCCATGTGGAGCATCTGCACGCCCTCTTCGGCCGAGCGCGCCGCGAAGTCGACGTGGTCCATCCAGTCCGGCAGGGACTGCCCGTGCTGGGGGTCGCAGACCCACGACACGATCAGCCGGCCGGAGTGGCGTTCATAGGCCAGCAGCATCCCGACGAACTGTGACTTGCCGGCACCCGTCGTCCCGGCGACCAGACCGTGGACCGCGCCGGAACCCGGCTGCCAGAACCGGTACGCGGCCTGCTCGGCATCCGGGTACACCCCCACCGGCGCCGTCCCCGTCGTCGCGTCGAGCAACTGCGGCCCGGGCCAGGGGTGCACGCCCTGGAGCGGATTGGTGGTCAGCACCATGAGGCGGGCGCGGGACGCATCACCGGAGGCGGTGGGCTCGATGACGACAGACGTGACGGGCTTGCCATACGCAGACGCGATCCGCTCGGTGGCCGCGACCGCAGTCGAGGTCGTGGACTTGCCCGGCGGCAGCTCGATGGTGGCCGACCAGCCGGCCTTCATCGGCGCGTACTCGGTGAGCTGCGACCCGGGCAATGCCGCGCTGTCCGCCGCGACCCGCTCGCGCCAGATCGCGGCCCAGTCTCCGAGAGCGGGAGCCTGGCGGATGCGGTGATGCCACCACCACGGAACTCCACCGGCGAGCACGGCAAGGACGAGGAACCCGGGCATCGGTGGCCCTCCGCCGATCGCCGCGGCGGTGACGAGCCAGGCGGTGGCCGCTGCGTAGACGCCCCAGGCGTAGAGCAGCCGGTTCCGATCCGGCGTGGCTCGGCGGGTCCACATCAGAGGCCGGGCTCCGCGAACCGGTACCCGGCCGTGCAGGCGCCAGCCGAGCCAGGCCGCGCAGAGCGCCGCCAGTACGACGGTGGTACGAACACCGCCCGCCGCGGACGCGAGAACGAGGCCGAGCACCTGGAGCACGAGGGCGAGGTAGAGCGGCGCGAGTGGCCGGCGGCGGGTCCAGCAGAAGCGGAGCCACCACCGCACGACCCGCCACGCCTGGCGCAGCCACCAACGGCGCCGGTACCGCATGTGGAGGCCGTGGAAGTACGCAGCGGTCTCCCACGGCTCCAGCCCACCCAGTCGCCGTGCACCGTGTCTCCCCGAAGGCATTCGGTACGGCTGGCGGTAGCGGCGGGACACAGCGGGCTCCTGTCGATGACGTGTGAGGTTCGGGAGGCCTCCCGGCGTGGACGGCAGCGGCCCCGCCGGGAGACCTCGGTGGGCAGGGTCAGCCGCCGACGTAGAACTGCTTGTCAGCGGCGTGCGGGGTGGCGGCGTGGGCCTCGGCCATGAGCTGGTGCCGAGCCTGCACGCCGTCACGGGCGGCGGTTGCCTGCGCGTGGCGGGCTTCCGCCGCTGCGGCGCGCTGGTCCGCTGCGGCCTGTCGGGCCGTTGCGGAATCACCCAGCGCGCCCACCTCGCCGAGCGTCTGCTCGTCGAGGTCCATCGACCGCAGGGACGCGACCATCGTTTCGACCCGCTGCGCGTCCTCGGTGGCGCGCTGAGCATCCGCCTGCGCGTCCTCCAGATCGGCCGCGGCCTCCTCGATGATCGTTCCCAGTTCGGCGAGGAGCTGGTCCATCGTCAGGACCTCGCCGCCGGTCGTCGTCGTGATCGCCATGTCCGTGTCCTCCGTGCTTGTCGCATCCCCGCGCGGTGCGGGGTCGGGCTCCGTCCCGGCGGCCGCCGAGTCGGGTTCGGGGACCAGCCGCAAGCTGCGCCGGTCGGTACCGGCAGGCGGGTCGTCCTTTGTGGAGTCCGCGGGGGCTCGGTCGGCTGGCTCGGCGGGCTCGGGAGCGGGCTCAGGCGGGCGCCCCCATCGTTCGTGTGCGCGCCGGCGGCCCTCCGGCCACCCGGTCCGCCAGCCTTCGGCGAATCCGCGACCGGCCATCCCCAGACCGGTCGCGCCGGTGGCGACGACCGCACCGAGCTTCGCCCCCGCGGTCGAGGACCGGCCCGTGGCGTAGGGCTTCCCACCCTGACGCCGACCCTGCCGACCCATGGCGTTGGTGCGATAGGCGCTCTGCAGGGCGCGACCGGCGTGCTCGGTGCCGCGTACGAGGGCGAAGGCCAGCCCGTAGACCAGAGCGATGCCGAAGATGAACTCCACGTCACTTCACCGTCCTTAGTGGATTCCGAAGGCAGCGCCGACGGCCATCCCGACGGCGGATGCGATGGCACCCAGGACGCTGGCGCCCACGGTGCCGACGACACCGGGTACCGAAGTCATCGCAACGGGAGCGATGAGCGCGGCCGCGAGGGTCTTGATGTCCACCGAGTTGTGCCAGAGATGCACCGCCAGCACGTAGAGGGCGATGAGACCGATCAAGCCGGTGACGACGACACCGGTGAGCCGACCCGTGGCCGTACCGGCGAGCTGGTCGAGGTAGAGCACCGCACGCCGGATCCAGCCGCCGAGCGGGCTACCGACGATTCCCACACTGCCGGCGATCACGAGTGCCACGACAAGTCGAGGCGTGTGTCCGCGGCCCACCGTCCAGATCAGGCACGCGGCTACCAGGCACACGAGGCCGACCGCCGCGGTAACTCCTCCTGTGGGCGTCATGGATCAGTCCTCCCCTCGGATCGGAAAGCCAGAGATGAGCGCGTCGATCGCGGACTCGACCTCGGCCCACGCCTGCTCGCGTGCTGTGGCGGGCTGGCGCGAGATACGGGCGCGGAGCCGGTCGAAGACAACCGCCACCCGCGCCGAGGCCGTCCGGCATGCCGCCAGCCGGGCACCCCAGAACTCGGCCTCACGCTGAGCGCGTGCCCTCTGTCGCCGGGAGGTCATAGTTCGACCTCCGTGACCCCGTTGACCCCGACCCGGCATCGCGCATGGACACGGCCGCCGCCGCGGGAGTGCACGACGATGGAGTACTGCGCCAGATCAAGGTCGAGCGTGCCGTGGTGCGTCTCCACCATCCGCTCCAGCGTCGCCCGCAACGCGGCGCGGCTGCGCGGATCGAGGTTGGTCTCCTCCTCGGCCTCGCGGCTCGACCGCCAGTACAGCCGCACGGTGTACCGCCTGGCCCGCATCACCGCGACCCTCCCTCCCCCGGGGTCCCGCTCCAGTCGATGCGAGCGACCGGGACACAGCGGGACAGGTGCGCCCCGGAGTCCTGGTCGTGGATCTCGCAGGCGAGCTCAAGATCGGTCCCGCGGTACAGACAACGCCCGTCGAAGTCGTCGACCTCATAGGCGAGCGGCGGCTGACCGCCCGGGTAGCGCTCGTCCAGGAGCTTCCACACCAGCTCGACACGTTCCTTGGTGCTCTCCGGTGCCGTCATCACCGCGCCCCTCACCAGAGCGCCAAGCAGGCGGGACTGCGCCCGGGGCGACAAATGCACCCGGGGCGGGACCGGCGGGACGAGGCGGTTGCCGGTTGGCGCGCGGTCATCGTTGGCTCCTTCTCCGGACGGGCAACGCTTCGACGGAGTGAAGGCGGCAGGCACGACAGGCCTCTCGCGGTGCGGGCACTCGGCCGCCGCAACCGCGGCAGTGGTGAACCCGACGACGGCAGAGTCGCTTCATGCCGACCACCGCGCGGGCCACAGGGCGGCCAACCTCGATCCCGTTGGGGGGCTCAGACGTGCCTGCCACTGCGGCCAGCACCGGCGTACCGCGCGCCAGAGGGACAGGGCGCTCAGGAACGGCGTCGGCGGGTAGTCACAGATGCGGCGACCGTCGGCGTACACAGCCACAAGCCAGCCGCGCGTGTGCTCGGGATCAGGTAGCACCGCCGACCTCCTCCGGGTCCTGACGTTCCGGGTGCTGGTCCCCCGGAACGACCACGAGTCCGTGCCGGGCGGCACGCGCGTCGTCCTTCAAGAGCTGCCGACGAACGCGGCGTCCGAGGCTCGGATCGGTCCCGGTCACCCGGGCCAGCTCCGCGCCGGTCGGCGTCTGGCCGGCTGCGCGGCGGGCTGCCCAGTGGGCCCGCATCCGGGCCACTGCCGCGGTCCCGCCCGTCCCGGTACCTCCGGCGGAACGTCCGTTCGCCGCGACGGCCGGGACGGTCGTGGGTTCCGGGGCCGTGGCAGGGCTCGACGGCGCATCCGCCGCGGTCCCGGAGTCGAGGTTTCCCGCCATAGCGGGACCGGTCCCGACGCGGTTTCGGCGGACACGGGTCTCGAAGAGACCCACCACGGCGAGGAAGGCCACCGCAGGCCATACCGCCATCACGCGTCCCCACCAGCTCGGCGCCGCGGTGGCCAGGTTTGCGGCCAAGGTCATCGCGACGCCCAGCAAGAGGGTGAACACGGGCCAGCGCGCCGGATGGCCGAGCCGCCTGCGACGGCGGATCTCCAGTCCCGAGCCGACCGCCATCAGGTCCACCGAGCCGGCGATCGCGTAGGCGATCCAGCCGCCCTGACCGCGTCCGGCCGCCACGTCGCGGATGTGCGCGAAGCTGCCAGCCCCCGCCGCGGCGCCGAGCACCATCGCGATGCCGGTACAGATCGCGCCTTCCCACGACAGGCGCGCCGGTGGCCTGGCGGGGGCTCCGGCAAGCGGTGGAACCTGGCTCACAGCGGTATCCCCTTCGTGGGAGTGCGGTCAGAGCAGGACGGCGACGAGCGCGGCCGCGAGGGCGATGGCGAGCCGGAGCGGTGTCGCGAAGACCCATGCGAAGAGGTACGCGGCCGCGATCGCGACGAGCGAGATCAGCGCGTAGACGTGGTGGAGCCCGCGCCACAGCGGTGCATCGAGCAGCACGGCGCGGCAGCGATGGCTGTCGAAGATCGCGATCAGGGCCGGCGGATGGATGAGCTGGTGGACCGCCAGCGGCCGGGCGGTGGTGATGACGTACGCGTGCTCGGTGAAGGGCCCGCGAGCGCGCCGAGCCCATCCGGGCGTCTGTCGGCCGGCGCGCATCAGGCCACCGCCGGTATGTGGTGCCTGGCCCGGCCCGCGGCCGAGTCGGCGTGCCGGTACACCTGACCTAGCACGTCCTCGTAGGGGTGGACCCGAGTCCCGGCGGTGGCGTCGTATCCCAGCGCCGCTCCGCTCGGGTGGTCCGCGGTGTAGCCCGTGAGCTGCGCTGCGGTGCGCATCGCGTCCAGGTCAGCCAGCAGGTACCAGCGCCCGTCGAGCGGACCGCCGACGCACACCACCACGGGCTGTCCCACCCAGGCCGGCGACCGGCGACGGCTCATGCCACCGCTCCCTCGTCTGCCCGGCGCTTCCGCAGCACCAGCCGGTCACGTTCACTGGTGGCGCCCCAGATGCCGTAGACCCCGGCCGGGATGCGCAGCGCCAGTTCCAGGCACTCGCGCGTCACCGGGCACCCGGCACACTGCGACTGCGCGTACTCCCGCTCGGCCTCCGCGGTCTTGGCTGCGACGCCGCCGACCGGATGGCTCACCAGCGGGTACCAGGCGTCCGTGTCCATACCGCGGCACTGGCCCTGATCTCCGACGATCTCGTCGAGCCGGCGTGTACTCAGCTCGGCGACGTTCTCAGTGCTCTGTCCTCGTGCCACGGTGCCCCCTCCTCCGGGTGCTGTCGTGGTTATGCACGGTGTCTACACCATGATTATGCACGGTGCAAGACCACTGTACGGAGTACGACTGCGGAAGTCGGGAGGGGAACCGTCGTCCAGCGACGTTGGCGGCCACCTCGAATGAAGCATGGGGGCGCAGCTCACAGACGTCCGTGCACTACCGTCGCAACCGGCGACAGATTGTCATGCCGCGCTCACGCCACGGCAAGGGAGGAACGCCGTGTCTCAGCCACCAGCCCCACCGGATCCGGCACGTCCACAGTCCGCCGAGCCGAGCGGCCGACGGGGTGCACGGACGAAGTCCTCCTGGGAGTGGTGGGCCCTCGGAGCGGTAGGCGTCGCACTGATCCTGACGCTGGTTGTCGCCGTCGCAATGTTCACCACCGGCTCAGCGACCCGTGACGATTCCTCGAACGCCTCATCGACGTCTCCAGACGTGTTCGCCGAGGACACCGCCACCACAGCACCGCTGCTCGCGCGTATCGGTGACGAGGGGATCACCTACGAGGACGACCTCAAGGTCCAGGTGCTGTCCGCCAAGCGGTACACGATTCCGGTGATCAACGCGGGAGCGCAGCCAGGCGATGTCGGCGTGCTGGTAACCGTGAGAATCACCAACGGCGGCCTCGAGCTTGTCGAACTGAACGAATGCATCGTGACGCTCAAGGCGGGCGCAGACGGCCTGGAGGCGGAGCGGGTCTTCGACGACGTAGCCGGCGACGGGTTCAACAGTCGCGTCGCTCCTGGGCGCAAGGCGACCGCGACTTTCGGCTTCGCCGTGCCAAAGGGGAACCTCCCTCTGGTCAATATCGAGGTGGCACCCGCGTTCGACTACGAAGCGTCGATCTTCGAGGGCAAGGCGTCCGCGAGGAAGTAGCCCCTCCTAGGTGTCACTCATGGTGGCCCACCCGCCACAGCTGAAACCCACACAGTGTCACCACCATGAAGGCGGCAGCGGCGAGGAGCGGCGCGCGCAGGCCTGCGCCGGCCGCGATCAGGCCCCCGATCACCGATCCGACCGGTGCGAGGCCGTTGCCGACAAGCCGGAAGGCAGATACCACACGACCTAGCATGTGGTCGGGCACAACGGCCTGGCGCTCCGACACCACCGCGACCGTCACTAGCGTCGTGGCCCCACCCAGAACGGCAAAGGCCGGCGCAGCAAGCCACGGTGAGGACAGCATCGACAGCCCAACCCACCCCAAGGCCTGCGCTCCCCCAGCGGCCAGCACGGCACCGCGAGCTCCCAGCATCCGCACTAGCGATGACGCCTTCCACCCGACGACCACGGCACCGAGCGCAGAGGTTGCGACGAGCAGGCCAAAGCCGACCCCGCCGGTCCCGAGCCGCTCCAGCACGAAGAGCACCAGCGTCGCGAATCCCATGTTGTAGGCGACGTTGTAGCCGGCCACGGCGAGCGAGAGCGCCAGCAGCTCTCGGTGTCGCAACACGTACACAAAGCCCTCGCGGATTGCCGCGCGGACACTCTGGCCGGCCTGATGCTGGGGGGCCTCGCCACGCGGCATCCGCGACAAGAGCGTCCCCGACAGGCCGAAGGAGAGCGCATCGAGGACGAACGGCGCCCAAGGCGCGACGGCGAACGTGAGCCCACCGAGGGGCGGTCCTGCTACCGACTGCCCGACGGTCTCCACCGCGTACAGCCGGCCGTTGGCACGGGTGAGGGTGCTTGGTTCGCGCCCCACGATCGCGGGGAGGCTGGCCTGTGCGGCCGCGTCGAAGAATGCCTTGCCCGACACCATGACGAAGGACGTGATGGCGAGCGCGGCGATCGAGGCGGACCCGGAAACAACCAACACCACCAGCAACGCGAGTGTTGCCGCACGAACGACGTCGGCCGCGATCATGATCCGCCGCCGCGGTACGCGATCGACGACGGCGCCAGCCCATGGCCCGACGATGAGCCATGGCAGCACGGTTGCTGCGCTGACGATCGCCACGCCCACGGGATCCCGCGTGATGAAGGCAGCCAGCAAGGGCGCGGCAACCAAAAACGCGCCGTCACCGACGCTGGAAACACCCGCAGATCCCCACAGTGCGTGGAATCCACGGCTCCGGAGGGGGCTGGCGGACTCCGCCCCCTCGCTGAGCTTGCCCAACGATGCCAAGGTCTCTCCCTGCCGCGGGTGACGGCCCGGGCCGGGTACACGTCATCAGGCAACCGGCCCCGGATCAGGTCACTCCTGGTCGAACTCCCCTTCGCGGACGCCTGCGACAAAGGCTGCCCATTCACGCTGGTTGAAGATCAGCACTGGGCCACCTCGGTCCTTGCTGTCCCGGACACCGACCGCGTCCGCCAGGACGGCCACCTCCACGCAGCCGCCGTCACCGCTGTTGTTCGACTTCCGCCACGTAGCGCCGGCGAAGTCGTGGTCGTTGCTCATGTTCCCTCCTCGGTCTTTGAGAGGTCCATGTACGACTGGTGCTTCTGCCTGATGAGCGAGAGAGAGTCCCGCTGAGACAGCGCGGACGAGGACAGCCGTCCGAAAAACCGACCCAACGCCTCGACCTCGTCCTCGTCCGTGATCCGAAGGTCGGTGGTTGTCGTCTCGACCAATCCTTCGGTTGGGCTCGCCTCACCGAAGTCGTACAGCACAAACGGGTGCTGCACAAAGCTGTTCTGCTCGCGATCGAGCGGAACTACCCGGACGGTGACATTGGGTCGCCGGACCATCTTGCGCAGGAGATCGAGCTGCTCTGCCATCACGGTCGCGGGGCCGGGCCTCCATCGAAGTGCGGAGTCCAAGAGCACGATCTCGTACGAGGGTGCGGAGTCGCCGATAACAATCTGCCGCCGGGCGAGCCGCGATTCCAGGCGTCGTTCCAGGTCGTTGGCATCTGCCATCGCGAGCACGCGCCTCGCGTACTCAGTGGTCTGCAGGTATCCGGGGATCAGCAGCGGCTGGTAATGCCGGATCCGGGTCGCGGCGGCCTCGAAGGCGACGAAGTCCTGCTGCCGCCGCGTGAGGCCGGTACGCGACGAGTTCCGCCACGTCTCCGGTGGGCCTGCCGCAAGCTCGGCCAGGAGGAGCAGCGCATCCCGACGTCCCGGCTCGACGTTGAGCACGTCCAGCAGCTTGGCGATATCAGCCGCTTCTGCCCGGGTGCGGGCCTTCTCGATCCGGCTGACCTTCGCCTGCGACCAGCCAAGCGCCTGGGCCACCCGCTGTCCGGAGAGGCCACTGAGCTCCCGCAACGCACGCAGCTGCTGGCCCAGCTCCCTCCGAGCTGCGACCCGCCGCTGTTCCGTCGCCAGCTCCGGTCCGCTGCGGCTGGAACCCGCTTCGTGGATATGCACGGCTCTACGATGCCTGAAGAGCACCGGATCGGTCTACAGGTTCGAAGTCCGCACTGCACACGAGGCAGCGGATCGGTCCCTGTGCGAGGACCGACGGCGCAACGCGAATCCGGCGCGGACAGGAGCACGCGCAAGCCAGAGGGTTGTTGGAGTTGGGCCGGCCACGGCCGCCGGCGCCTGGATCCACTCCCCCGCCGGTCGGTCCATGATCCGGATCGTCACCACCGGCGCCGACGAACGCCTCCCCCTCGGCGCGACGCCACAGCGTGAGCGCGGCGCCGAGATCGTCGAGCACCTCCGCGTAAACCGCGTGGGCCTCCCGGGTCGGACGGGTGTCGGACCAGCCGATGTCGCCGATCTCGGCAACATCGAGCAGCACCTCGCGGGCGACCCCAGCGTACCGGCGGTTGTGGTACCGCCCCTGCCTGGAGGTGTCCTTGATCCCGCGGACGTCCGCAGGAGCGTGTGCGGCCTCGTGAAGGAGCGTGCCCAGAACGTCAACAGGGCCGCGGCGGAGGCCCTCACCGCCGACGAAGACCTCCGCCAGCCGGTCCTCGCCGTGGCTCCATCGCATCGCGGCGTAGTGGCCGAGGTTCAGCGTGCCGGGCGCGATGCCGATCGACCCCGACGCAAGGACGACCACGACGGCCGGTAACTCCCGGTGACGCGCCCGGATGGCTTCCCAGGTCAGCTCCAGCGCGCGGACCAGCGGCGAGCTGCGCTGACCTCCCGGGGCGGCCACGGCGAACATCCTGACGCAGATTTGGCACGTACCCGTCAATTGGCACGTACGTGCCAATGGCTGCGGCGGCCACGGCACAGCCGGTCGCACTGGTACTCACGACCGGCGGTGGAGCATCCTGAACCGGTCTCAGCTCGCGACGATCATCTCCGGAGGGTCGTGATGACGGCGAAGCGCTACACCGTGCGCATGTACTGGCGGTCGAGCATGCAAGTGCAGGAGGACACCAACCTGGACCCCCGCGACGACGCGATCCTGCGTCAGACGCTGGAACGGATGGTCCAAGCCAGACAAGGCACCCTTCGGCTCGACTTGTCCGAGTACTCGATCGTGGTGCACTCCGCCGGCGGCGGTCGGGTTCACGCTCGCTGCGGCGTAGCTTCCAACGGCGCGACCCAGGTGCGTCGTTGACCTGCTGCGAGCGGATCCCAGAGACCGCCATCCGCCGTGCGCTGTGGTGGTGGGCAAGATCAGCCACGCTCTTTTGCCTCCTTACAGGCAGTCCTCATGCCCACGAGGTGTCAGCCGCTGGCAACCAAATCTCGGCCTCCACTAAAGGCGACCCCGGTTCAAGGCGGCGCCAACACTGTCATGATGGGCCCCCTGAAGCTTGGCAGGAAGTAGAACAAGCCAACGCCTTGAGCCATCGCGCCAAGGTGCCGAATCGATGATCGTCTGTGGTCCGCTCTCGCCGAATCCGACCTCGATGGGCGCCAATCAAACTTCTGCGTCCGACTCGTCAGCCTCGTCCGGCATGACGCCGACCTCGGCTGGCATGTCCTCGTCCTCGTCGATGCCAAAAGCGAGCTGCTGCACGACGGCGACCTTCTTTTGAGCCTCAGTGTACGGAGGAACTACGGGAGGCATAGACAGTTTGGCACCGCCCAGAAGCTCTTCAACCGACACCATCTGGATTTTGGAGTACACATTCCCTACCCAGTCACGGTAGGTGCCACCGGTAGCGGCAGCATCGCGCATACCCTTTGTCGTC
>JAVXWK010000889.1:0-10022 GCA_032230575.1 Pseudonocardiales bacterium
ACGGCCGTTTGCTGGGCCGGGGTCACAACCGCCGCGTGCAGGACGGCGACGCCTCCATGCACGCGGAGACCTCGGCCTTCCGCAACGCGGGCCGCCAGCGCGGCTATCGCGGCACCACCATGGTCACAACCCTGTCGCCCTGCTGGTACTGCAGCGGCCTGGTGCGTCAGTTCGGCATCTCGAACGTGCTGATCGGCGAGGCCACGACGTTCTACGGCGGTCACGACTGGCTGGCCGAGCACGGCGTCGGCATCACGATCGTCGACAACGCCGACTGCATCGAGATGATGACCGCCTTCATCCAGGAGCGTCCCGAGCTCTGGTTCGAGGACATCGGCCAGGACTAATGCTTTGCGCTGGAGCGCGCTCCAGGTCGTAGCGTGGCGGTATGGCTTCTGTGCTCATCACCGGCGCGAACAAGGGCCTCGGTCTGGAGACCGCCCGCCAGCTCGTCCTCGCCGGCCACGACGTGTGGCTGGGCAGCCGCGACTCCGCACGCGGCGAGGAGGCGGCTTCTGCTGTCGGTGCCCGGTTCGTGCAGCTCGATGTCACCTCGGACGAGTCGGTCACCGCAGCGGCGAAGACCGTGGGAGAGCTGGACGTGCTGGTCAACAACGCCGGCATTGCTCCGGAGTGGACTGAGTCGGGCGTGGTCGGAGCCGGGGAGCTCACGCCCGAGCTGATGAAGGAGACGTTCGAGGTCAACCTGTTCGGCATGGTCCGCGTCCTGCACGCGTTCCTGCCGCTGCTGGAACGCTCTGCTGCTCCGGTCGTGGTGAACGTGAGCAGCCGCCTGGCCTCGCTGGCCACGGCCGCTGAGGGCAGCGGGTATCCCGGTGTCGCGTATCCGGTGTCGAAGGCCGCGGTCAACATGGTGACCGTGCAGTACGCGAAGGCGTTCCCGCAGATGCGGATCAACGCGGTCGAGCCGGGGTTCACCGCCACCGACCTGAACCGGGGTACCGGGAGGCAGACCGTCGAGCAGGGCGCCGCGATCATCGTGCGGATGGCGCAGATCGGCCCGGACGGTCCGACCGGCGGCTACTTCGACGCCAACGGCACGCTGCCCTGGTGATCCAGCTGGAAATGCCGGATCACCAGTGCCGGAGCACCGTCGCAGACGGCCAGGGTCGCCTCCGGCACCATCGCGGCCGGGCACCACGGCCACAGCTGCCACGAGCCGTCCCGTACGCGGCGTCCAACGCGACACCCACCGGCAGCGAGCCGTGCGGGCACCGAATTCAGGACGTGTAGCGCTCCGCGGCCTCGTCCACCGACGCCAGGATCGTGAACACCGAACCCAGCCCGGTCGCCTCGATCGGCCGCAACGCCGCCCGTGACGACGCCACCACCACGAAGTCGACCTCGGCCCGTGCGGCTCTCTGCTGGCCCAGCACCAAGGCCTCCAGCCCCGCGGAGCCCAGGAAGCGCACTCCGCCCAGGTTCACCACGACCGCCCTCTGCTCCGGTACCACGTAGGTGTCCAGGGGAGCGGTCAGTGAGCTGCTGCTCGTGGTGTCGAGTTCGCCGGACACGTGCAGCACCACGACGTCGGATGCGATCCGGTCGACGACCACGGAGGCCAGAGCGGTGGGGTCGGGCACGGTTCTCCCTTCGGAACAAGCTTTGCTAACAGCCCACGTTAACCCTGCCCTGCGAGACCAGCCAGCGGCCCCGCAGTGAGGTGCGGCCGGCCTGCAGACTCGCGTGGACGTGCTGGGTCAGGCGGGCGTGGAGCTCGTGGCACGCGGTGAAGCCGAGGCGGATGTCCTCCGGCGGGCACTGGACGGGCAGGAGCTGGGCGAACGGGTCGCCGCCGATCGTGTCGACCGCTGTCAGGAACCCGACCAGGCAACCCACCAGCCGTTGGTGCAGGCCGAACAACGACAGCGCGTTCACCAGGGCCAGGGTCAGAGCGGGCATCTCGTCGACGGCGACGGGGTCGACGTCGCGCAGCGTCACGGTGAAGAGCACCGAATGTGTGCGCTCGGAACGCTTGCCGTAGGCGTCGCCCTGGATGTCGCGCAGCACCGAGCGCATCTCGCGGCGAGGTTGCCAGAACGCGTGGTGCTTGCGCAGCTCGGCGACACCCTCGGACGACAGCGGCGCGGGCTGGGTCGCTTCCGACAACGAGCGCAGCGACGACTCCCAGCGCGATTCCAGAGCCGCGTGGAACTGGGCCAGCGCGGAGTTGTCCTCCCAGCCGGGAGCGACGTCGTCGAAACCGCGCATCCGCAGCTCGTAACAGATCCACAACGACAGCTGCAGGTCGTCGTCGACAAAGCTCTCCCTGGTACCGATGCTGACCAGCAACGCCGGGCGCGGGGCCGGCGGCCGGCGGAGTGCGGCGACCAGAGCGGAGCTCATGTGGCCGCGGGGTGCGGGCAGGCGCATCAGGTTTCCTCACGCGTTCGGGCGATCAGCATGTCCACAAGGGACTCCGGGTCCGGGCAGCGTCGTTGCCGAGCGGCACCGCTGCCGTTGTGGCGCAACCAGTCCAACTGCTGCTCCACAGTAGACAGAGTGCCGCGATCGCGCAGCGCGACCGCAACGTGCTCTACGAGCTCTGCTGCCCGGTCGAACGCGGGGGAGAGTTTTCCGGTGTGTGGATCGGCGGCCAGTCCGTCGACCCCGTCGCGCGACGCCCGCCAATATGCCGCTCGCAGCACGGAATCGTCCACCCGCTGTTCGGAGGGTTCCGTCACGACGAGGGCACGGATCAGCTCCGCGAGAACGGCTACTTCCGTTGCCAGCTGCGGAATGTCCGCAACGCGCACTTCAACCGTCGGATGCTCCACCGACGGGCGCACGTCCCAGTACACCATCGCCCGGTCCAGCAACGCCTGCGTCGAGATGATCGCCTCGACGGTCCGGTCGTAGTGCTCCGGGCCTTCCCACGACGGCGGAGCTCCGCTCACCGGCCAGCGCGACCACACCATCGACCGCCAGCTCGCGTAGCCGGTGTCCTCTGCCTCGTAGACAGGGGAGTTCGCGCTGAGAGCGAGCAACGTCGGCAGCCACGCGCGCAGCTTGTTGGACGCCGCCAGCGCTTCGGCCTTGTTCTCCACACCCACGTGCACGTGCAGCCCGCATGCACCCTGCCCGATCACGAGTCTTCGGTGGGAGTACTCGATCTGGTGATATCTGGGGTCATCCGTTCCGGGAGGCGGACCGGCCTTCCCGATCGGCGGCATGCCCGTCGCCACCAGCCGGCACCCGGCTTCGTCGGCCGCCTCGACCAGCACCTGCCGGGCACGCCGGACCTGGTCGGAGAGTTCTTCGAAGGAGCTGGTGACCCCGGTCGCGATCTCGATCTGGAACGGCGTCAGCTCGCCCTGGACGTCGAGATCACCGGGCGCGCGAGAGATCTCCCGGACTCGGGGCGCCAGTGCTACCGGCCGCCGCGACTCGGGATCTACAAGAAGGAACTCTTGTTCCACACCGACCGTGTAGTCATTCATCGGCGAGCGGGTACCCGCGTTTCGTGCTGATCAACCACGAGGTGGCCAGATGAGACTTCGCCACAGCGACCCGGCGAAACCCGGCTGGACCCGCCGCCGTCACGGCAGCGGCTTCCGCTATGTCGACGCGGCGGGCAAGCCCCTCGCGGCCGAAGCCGTCGCCAGGGTGAAAGCCCTGGTCATCCCGCCTGCCTGGCGGGAGGTGTGGATCTGCCCGCACCCCAACGGCCACATCCAGGCCGTCGGCTACGACGACGCGGGCAGGCGCCAGTACCTCTACCACGAGAAGTGGCGCGCCGACCGCGACGCCGAGAAGTTCGACCGCGTCCTCAAGCTCGCTCCGCGCCTGGGGAGGTTCCGGGAGCAGATCGAGAAGGACATGAAGTCACGCGGCCGCAAGCGATTGCTCGCCATCGCGCTGCGCATGCTCGACCTCGGCATCTTCCGCGTGGGCCACGAGCAGTACGTGGAGGACGGCACGCACGGCGTCGCCACCCTGCTCTGCGAGCACCTCTCGGTGAGAGGAGACCGAGTCAGGTTCCAGTTCCCCGCCAAGAGCGGAGTGCAGGTGGACGAGGAGATCACCGACCCTCAGCTGGCGAGGGCCGTCAGGTCGCTCCTGAAGGGCCAGACCCCGGACTGCCGCGTCTTCGACCTCACCGCCGACGACGTCAACGAACGGTTCCGCGAGCTGGTCGGCGACGAGTTCAGTGTGAAGGACCTCCGCACCTGGCACGCCACCGTCCACGCCGCCCAGGCGTTCAAGGAACACGGCAAACCGTCTAAGCGAGCGGTCGGCAGGGTCATGAAGGAGGTGGCCGGGCACTTGGGCAACACCGCGGCCGTCACCAGGAAGTCCTACGTGGATCCGCGCCTCACCGAAGCGTTCGAGAACGGCGAGGTCATCGGCAACGGCGACCCGGAACGGGCCACCCGCAGGCTGCTCAAGCAGACTTGAGCGCCGCCACCCGGTCGCACTGCCGGCACCAGGCGGCACCCTGTGCCGCGGCCAGTGACGCGAACCCGGCGAGGAGGTGCAGCGCGTTGCTGCCGGGGTTGACGTTCAGGAAGTTCACGACGTCGTCGTCGTAGCGGGCGAGCCCGAGGCCGAACACCACCAGGAACAGCATCGCCGCCAGCAGCCCGACCCCGCTCAACGCCTTCAGTCGAGGCGCGGCCAGCAGCAGCGCGGCGCCGAACACGACGTGCAGGGTGTTCTGCAACGGGTTCACGCGCAGCAGCAGGATCGAGGTGTCGGACTCCCCGGCGAAGGACGAGAAGCCGGTCACGAAGAAACCGGCCACTCCCCAGACCACGAGCAGGGCGCCAGTGCTGATCGCCAGCTTCTGGGGCCACCGCAACCGGTTCATGCGATCAGTATCGCGAAAACCGGACATTCCCGCTCGCCCATTTCAGTCCTCCGCCAGAAGATCGTGGCGCAGCTGCTCCAGGGACTTCGTGAGCAGGCGCGAGACGTGCATCTGGGAGATCCCGACGCGGCGCGCGATCTCCGTCTGGGTCAGCCGGCCGAAGAACCGCAGCACCACGATGGTCCGTTCACGCCGAGGAAGGCCCCGCAGCATCGGCTGCAGGGCCTCGTGGATCTCGACGCCTTCGAGCGCCGGGTCGTCGACCGTCGACGACTCCAGCGAGTCCAGCGGTGCGAAGGCCACGTTCTTCTCGATCCGCAGGCCCTCGTACACGTCGGACAGCGGAACCGCCAGGTGCCGGGCGATCTCGGAGGGAGTAGGAGATCGCCCGGTCCTGTGCGACAGCTCGGCGGTCGCGCCGTCGATGGAGTCGCACAGCTCTTTCAACCTGCGCGGCACCCGCACCGCCCAGCACTGGTCGCGGAAGTGGCGGCGCACCTCGCCGGTGATCGTGGGGACGGCATAGGACAGGAAGTCCGTCTGCCGCCCCACGTCGAACCGGTCGATCGCGTTGATCAGCCCGACCGCGGCCACCTGTGCCAGGTCTTCCATGGGCTCGCCGCGTTCACTGAAGCGGCGGGCGATGTGACGGGCGAGCGGGAGGTACTCGCGCACCAGCAGGTCTCGCAGCGAGTAGTAGCGCTGTGAGTCACGTGCTGTGCGGGCGAGCTCCTCGAACGCCGCGTGCTGGTCTGGCGTCAACGTGCACCGCGATCAGACCTGAGGCGGCGGCGTGACGTCGCCCCGCCAGGCGCCGGTCTCGACGCCCCGGTTCTCGATGAACTCCTTGAACCGCTTCAGGTCGCCCTCGATCCGGTGCCCGACCACGCCGAGCGCGGTACCGGCCTTCTCCGTGAAGGTCTCGGGGTCGTACTCCATCTGGAGGTGCACCCGAGTCGTGTCGTTGTCGAGACGGTGGAACGTCACCACGCCACCCTGCGGCGGTCCGTCGACCGTGGTCCACGCGACGCGCTCGTCAGCGTGCTGCTCGGTGATCTCGGCGTCGAACTCGCGCACGACACCGCCGATCTTCGTGGTCCAGTGGGTCCTGGTCGGCGTGACCTGGTCGATCTTCTCGACGCCGTCCATGAACGCCGGGAAGGATTCGAACTGGGTCCACTGGTTGTAAGCCGTGCTCACCGGCACGTGGACGTCCACCGACTTCTCAATGGTGGTCACGAAACCTCCTCCTCATGAAGTTGCTTGCATTAGGTGAGTACCCGTGCGACGCGCTGTTACACATCGTGTTCGGTCCACTCTGGACGGACACGGAGAGTGCTGGACCACTCGCGATCTGCGCATCACGAAATCGCCCACAGTGGTCATAAACGGCTGTGATCCACGTCATACTGATCGGCAATCCACGCCCTAGGAGGCGCCGGTGCTGGAGGCGAGCAACCTCGAGGTTGTCTACGACGACGTGATGCTGGTGCTCCGCGGCGTGAGCCTCAGGGTGCCGAAAGGCCAGGTAGTCGCCCTGCTCGGTGCCAACGGGGCGGGCAAGACGACGTTGATGAGGGCTTTCAGCGGCCTGCTCGACGTGCACGACGGCAAGGTCACCAAGGGCTCGATCACGCTCGACGGTGAACCGATTCACAAGCTCTCACCAGCGAAAATCGCCGACCGAGGGATCAAACAGGCTCTCGAAGGCCGCAGAATCCTCGCCGAGCTGACCGTCGAGGAGAACCTCAAGGTCGGCGGCCACGCGCGGCCGAAGCGCCTCAAGCAGAACCTCGACCGCTGCTACGAGCTCTTCCCGCGGCTTCTCGAGAGACGAAGACAGAGCGCGGGCTATTTGTCCGGCGGAGAGCAGCAGATGCTGTCGATCGGCCGGGCGTTGATGTCCGAACCCGAATACCTGCTGCTCGACGAACCCAGCCTCGGCCTCGCGCCGCTGCTCGTCCAGCAGATCCGCGACCTGGTCGTGAAGATCAACGAACAGGGCACGACAGTCCTGCTGGTCGAGCAGAACGCCAGCATGGCGCTCTCCATCGCCGACCACGGCTACGTCCTGGAGACCGGCAAGGTCGTCATGGACAAGCCCGCTCAAGCGCTGCTGGCCGACGACGACATCCGCGAGTTCTACCTCGGCCTCGGCACCTCCTCGTTCCGCGCGGTCAAGCACTACAAGCGGAGGAAGCGATGGCTGTCCTGAGCGTCGAGGGAATCCGCCTGGCGTTCGACGGCGTGGTGGCCGTCGACGGGGTGTCGTTCGAGGTCGGGGAGAGCGAGCTCTTCGCGATCATCGGCCCGAACGGCGCCGGCAAGACGTCCATCTTCAACGTGCTGAGCGGCGTCTACCGGCCGCAACAGGGTTCGGTCGAGTTCAACGGTGAGGATCTGCTGGGCATGCGGCCGCACCGGATCGCCTCGCGCGGGATGTCCCGCACGTTCCAGAACATCGAGCTGTTCTCGCACCTCACCGTGGTCGACAACCTCATGCTCGGCCGCCACAACCACATGAACTACGGCGCGTTGTCGGCGTTTTTGTGGCTCGGCAAAGCTCGACGAGAAGAGCTGAAGAACAGGTCGGCGGTCGAGGACGTCATCGACTTCCTGGAGCTGGAGCAGTGGCGCCGGTACCCGGTCGGCCTGCTGCCCTACGGCGTCCAGAAACGCGTCGAGCTCGGCCGTGCGCTCGCGATGGAACCCAAGTTGCTGCTGCTCGACGAGCCGGTCGCCGGCATGAACGTCGAGGAGACCGAGGACATGGCCCGGTACATCCTCGACGTCCGCGAGGAGCTCTCCATCCCGATGATCATGGTGGAGCACGACATGGGTCTCGTGATGGACCTCGCCGACCGCGTGATGGTGATGGACTTCGGCCGCCCGATCCGCACCGGCACGCCCGCCGAGGTGCAGGCCGATCCGGACGTGATCAGGGCCTACCTGGGTGAGCAGCACCGGAGCGTGGCGTCATGACCACCACCGTCGTGTCGCGCGTGAAGAACCGGGCGGCCAACACACCCGATCAGATCGCCTTGCGCGCCAAGGACTTCGGCATCTGGCAGGAAGTCTCGTGGGCGCAGTACTGGGCGAACGTCGAACTGGTCGGCGACGCGCTGCTGTCACTGGGTTTGGAGCCCGGCGACCGGGTGGCGATCCACTCCGAGAACCGTCGCGAGTGGCTCTACGCGGATCTGGGTGTCGTCGCCGCGCGTGGGATCACGGTCGGCCTCTATCCGACGAACCCGGCGTCCGAAGTCGCTTATCTGCTCTCGCATTCGGGCGCGCGGATCCTCATCGCCGAGGACCAGGAGCAGGTCGACAAGGCGTTGCTGGTGCTGGAGGACACCCCGGACCTGGAGTGGATCGTCTACCTCGAACCACGCGGCATCAAGGGGCGTTACGACAACCCGAAGCTGTTGTGGTGGGACGACTTCCTCGCGATGGGCGCGCGGTACCGGGACTCGCACGGCGACGAGCTGGCTTCCAGGATGGCGCGGACGGAGCCGGACGACGTGATGACGTTGATCTACACCTCCGGCACGACCGGGCCGCCCAAGGGCGCGATGCTCACGAACGCCAACATCGACTACAGCATCAAGACGCTCATCCTCGGGGGAGGGTTCGCGACACCGGCCCCCACGCCGGACGACCTGCTGCTGTCCTATCTCCCGCTGTGCCACGTGGCGGAGCGGACGTTCAGCGTCTGGTTCAACGCAGCCAGCGGGTGCCAGATCGCCTTCGCGGAGTCGATCGAGACGGTGACGGCCGACCTCGCCGAGGTGCAGCCGACGATCTTCCTGGGTGTGCCGAGGATCTGGGAGAAGCTGCTCTCCAGCATCACTGTCCGCGCCAACGCGGCCACGCCCCTCAAGCGTTGGTGGTACCGGTTCTGGATGAAGTTGGCAGACCGGCAGGCCCGCCAACTGAGGGAGTCCCACGGCCGGCGCACGCCGATGATGTCCGTCCTCTACTGGATCGGCTACATCGCTCTGTTCCGCGCCCTGCAGGACCGGATCGGCCTGCGCCGCTGCCGGTTCGCCGCGTCGGGAGCGGCGCCGATCGCCCCCGAGGTGCTGCTGTTCTTCATGGGCATCGGGGTCCCGATGCACGAGGTGTACGGCATGACCGAGAACCTCGCGATCGCGACCGCGAACCGGCCGGGGCGCGTCAAGGTGGGAACGGTCGGCCAGCCGCACGAGGGGATCGAGCTGCGGCAGGACGAGGGAACCGGCGAGGAGCTTGTGCGACACCCCGGGGTCTTCCCCGGCTACTGGCACCTACCCGATGCCACGGCCGCCGCGGTCGACGCGGAGGGGTGGCTGCACACCGGTGACGTCGGCGAATGGGTCGACGGCGGCTACCTACGGATCACCGACCGCATGATGGAGATCATCATCACCGCCGGTGGCAAGAACATCTCGCCGTCGGAGATCGAGAACGCGATCCGCACCTCCCCGTACGTCAAAGAGGCGGTCGTGATCGGTGATCGGCGTCCCTACCTCACCGCACTCATCGAGGTGGACGTCGAGACGATGAGCGACTGGGCGCTTCAGCGCCAGCTCCCGTACACGACGTACCGCGACCTGACCACCAAGCAGGAGACGCTCGACCTGGTGGAGGCGATCGTCCGCGACGTCAACGAGCGCTTCGCACGGGTGGAGCAGATCAAGAAGTACCGGCTCCTGCCCAAGCAGCTCGACCACGAGGACGGCGACCTGACCGCGACCCAGAAGGTGAAGCGGCAGTCGATCGAGACGTCGTTCCGCGACCTCGTCGACTCCATGTACGGGACGGATGCCCGATGACGACGCTGCTCCAGACGATCGCCACCGGCCTCGCGATCGGCTCGATCTACACCCTCCTGGCCTGTGGCTTCGTGATCATCTACAAGGCCACCCGGGTCGTGAACTTCGCCCACCCGTCGCTGATGCTCCTGGGCGCCACGACGACGGCGCTGCTGACCGTCCAGCTCGGCGTGCCGTTCTTTTTTGCCGTACTGCTGTCCATCGTCGTCGCCGGCCTCATGGCCGGGCTGATCGAGCGGTTCGCGGTCCGCCCGATGATCGGGAAGTCCGCGTTCTCCGTCGTCCTGGCGACGATCGGGCTCGACATCATCGTCCGCGTCATTGCCGGCCGCTGGATCGGGAACTCCGTGCGACCGGTCAAGGACCCGTGGGGACTC
>JAVXWK010001027.1:0-10413 GCA_032230575.1 Pseudonocardiales bacterium
TCGGCCGTGATCAGCTCGTCCCTGTCGCGGCTCCCCTGCACGACCGTCTGCCCGCGCGGGTCGCAGAAGTAGCTCTGTCCGTAGAACTCGCCGATGTTCCACGGTCCCTCGTACCCCACGCGGTTGATCGCGCCGACGAAGTACTCGTTGGCGACGGCTGCGGCGGGCTGCTCCAGCTTCCACAGGTACTCGGACAGCGAACGAGAGGTCGCCGACGGGTTGAACACGATCTTCGCGCCCGCCAGGCCCAGAGCCCGCCACCCCTCGGGGAAGTGGCGCTCGTAGCAGATGTAGACGCCGATGCGGCCGACCGCGGTGTCGAACGTGGGGTAACCGAGGTTGCCCGGCTTGAAGTAGAACTTCTCCCAGAACCCCTTGACCTGCGGGATGTGGTTCTTGCGGTACTTGCCGAGGTACGTGCCGTCGGCGTCGATCACGGCGGCGGTGTTGTAGTAGACGCCGGGCTGTTCCACCTCGTACATCGGCACGATCAGCACGATGTTGTGCTGCGCGGCGATCTGGCACATCAGCTCCGTCGTGGGGCCGTCCGGGATCGCCTCGGTGTAGGAGTAGAAGTCCGCGTCCTGCACCTGGCAGAAGTACGGTCCGTAGAAGAGCTCCTGGAGGCACAACACCTGCGCGCCCTGGGAAGCGGCGCTTCGGATGTGCTCGACCGCGTTCGCGATCATCGACTCCTTGTCGCCCGTCCACTTCTGCTGGACGAGCGCCGCCCGGATGATGTTGCTCACCTGGTCGTCTCCTTTGCGGTGTTGTCCTTGAGAGCAAAGAAAACCAGGAAACCGGCCGCGAAACCGATCACCCAGTTGTAGTCGTAGAGCGGCTTGAGGAACGGAATCAAGCCATCGGCCGGAAACGGTCCACCGTAGGCGCCGCCGACCGCGAGCACCGAGCCCACGAGCGTCGCCAGAACGGCCCGCCAGTTCCAGCCGCCGTTGAACCAGTACGCGCCCCTGCCGTCCAGGTAGAGGTCGGCCAGCTCGAGCTGGGTCTTCTTGATCACCCAGTACCCGGCGACGAACACACCGGCCACCGACGCCAGCAGGCCGCCGTAGAACCCGAGCCACGCGAAGATGTAGATGCTCGGGTCGGAGATCAGCCGCCACGGCTGGATCAGGATGCCGACCACACCGGTGATCAGGCCGCCGATCGCGAACGTGATGCGCTTGGGGAACGCGTTCGAGAAGTCGTACGAGGGGCTCACGACGTTGGCCGCGAGGTTCGCCGAGATCGTGGCCAGCACCAGCGACATCAACGCGATCAGCACCAGGATCGTGCTGTCGAACCGGGATGCCAGGTCCGCCGGGTCCCAGATCGCCTCGCCGTACAACGCCTGCGCGCCGGACGTCGTCAGGATCGCCACGATCGCGATGAACGACATGGTGGTCGGCAGGCCGAGGATCTGGCCCGTCACCTGCTTCTTCTGCGAGCCGCCGAACCGCGTGAAGTCCGGCATGTTCAACGACAGCGTCGACCAGAACGCGATCATGCCCATCAGCGAGGGGAAGAAGACCTTCCAGAAGCCCGGCCCCCAGCCGAGGCTGCTGCCCTGGTGCAGGATCGGCCCGAACCCGCCCGCCTTGACCAGCACGTAGCCCAGCAGGATCAGGAACCCGATGCTGACGAGCGGCGCCGTCCAGTTCTCGAAGCGCCGGATCGCGTCCATGCCGCGCCAGATCACGAGCATCTGCACGACCCAGAACCCGAAGAAGCACAACCACAACGTCCACGGCTGACCGCCCACGACGGACGCTTTGGTCCACCCGTCGCCCGCCAGCCGCCCGATGATCACGTGCAGCGCCTTGCCGCCGACCCACGTCTGGATGCCGAACCAGGCGCACGCGATGAACGCTCGCAGCAGCGCGACGAGGTTCGCGCCGCGGATGCCGTAGAAAGCGCGGGCGAACACCGGGAACGGAATGCCGTACTTCGTGCCTGCGTGGCTGTTGAGCAGCATGGGGACCAGCACGATCAGGTTGCCCAGGGTGATCGTGAGGAAGGCCTGCACCCAGTCCATGCCGATGGCGATCAACGACGCCGCGAGCGTATAGCTGGGGATGTTGTGCGCCATGCCCATCCACAGCGCGAAGAAGTTGTACGTCGTCCAGGTCCGCTGCTCGATCGGAACCGGCGCGAGCTCGGGGTTGAAGAACCTGCTGTCCTTGATGGGACCTGCGTCGCTCAACTCGACGCGGCCGTCAGGTGTGACCTGGGGCGGTGAGGACTCGACTGCCATCGTTCAACCCCCTGTTACGCTGCTGAAACACGGCGAACGCGGTCGGTTTCCATGCCGGAATCCTGGGTGCGCCGCTGCACGTCTGGCAGTGTCAAAGTGTCCACGCTTGTCATGATCGCCGCACATTGTGTTCCACTGAACCGCATGGGGATCTCACGGCGAGCCGTGGTGCTGGGCGGCGCGGGCCTGGTGGGAGCAGCGGGGATATTCGGCGCGACGACTCCACGCGGGCGTCGCCTGCTGGGCTGGACCGGCCAGGACGGGGTGGTGCCGGACGTGCCACCTGTACCCGTTCAGCCGATGCCGTGGGGCGCCTGGATGGGCAGCGAGGGGCCGGCAGTGCTCGTGCTGCACGGGCGCGGCGGCAGCGTTCAGTGGTGGCAGGACCTCGGGCTGCCCCAGTTCCTGCACGGCGCCCGGTTCCGGTGTGCCGTGATCAACGGCGGTGACGACTACTGGGTGAACCTCACTCCGCCGGTGCCGTTCGACGCCGCGCTGGGCGTGTCGATGGGCGGGTTCGGGGTGCTGGACCTCGCATCGCGGCAGGCTTTGAAAGCCGTCGCGGCGATCAGCCCGGCGTTGTTCCCGACGTGGGACGACGCCCGGCGGATCGACGGGTTCGCGTCCGAGGAGATCTGGGCGTGGCACGAACCGTTGCGGCACATGGCGAGCATCAAGTCACCGGCCGGCGTGTGGTGCGGGCAGGAAGATCCGTTCCACGACGCCGCGCAGGAGCTGGCGAACAAGGTCGGCGCGGCCGGCTCGTTCGACCACGGCGCGCACGACGGCGGCTACTGGCGGCGGGTGCTGCCGGAGGCGCTGCGGTTCATCGAGTCCCGACTTTGAACCGCACGACGGCCGTGCCCGCTTTCCGGTCGTGCCACGTGCGGGTGCCGCGAAGATCCAGGGACTCCACTGCCGAAAGCACGAGCAGCACGAGCCCGCCCACCAGTAGAAGAGAGGCGAGCCACCCCGCCGAGCTCACGCCAACGTGCTCGCCGATGACGACCCAAGGCTGCTGCCAGCCGAGGCCCGCCATCAGCGCCGGTTCCCGCCAGCCCAGACCGGTCAGCACGAGCACCGCGCCCGCGCCGGGCAGCGCGGTCGTGATGAGCGTGCGGGCCAGTACCCGTCTGAGGCCGAGGCCGGACGCGGGGCCCACGACCCGCAGCCCCGTGAGGGCCTTGCCGAGGGTGTTCCAGCGCAGCAGCGAAGCGTCGTACACGATCGCGCAGAGCACCACCAGCACGGGTTCGTGGACCAACGGCCACGCCACGACCAGCACCAGGAGCCAGTCGAGCAGGCGGGCGATCAGCCGACGAACGAGCATGATTCACGCTATTCGGCAGAACTCCGTCATAAGTGGCCAGTTCATGGCCAGTTAACGTCCGAACTCGGCGACCCATCTGGGACCGTCGCGCCTGATCGAGCGCATGGTCAGGCCGTCGGTCGCGAACGCCTCGATCTCGGACGGCGTGAGCGGCCACGGCGGGCCGTCGGGGGCCGGGCCCTCGTCGCGGGCCACGGCGAGCACGAGCAGCGTCGACCCGGTCAGCCATGCGACGCGTTCGGTGGCTTGGGCGTGCAGTGAGACGGGAAGCGCCTGCACCGTCATGTTCTCCACGACGAGGTCGAACGCGTGGTGCCACTCCGAAGGCGGATCGAGGAGATCGGCGACCACGTACGAGACCTTCGAGTCCGGGTAGCGCGCCTGAACCGCCGCGATCCCGGTGGGGGAGATGTCGAAGGCGGTCACGTCGAACCCCAGCGAGGCCAGGAACTCCGAGTCGCGGCCGTAGCCACAGCCGACGACCAGGGCGCTGCGGCCCGCGGCGTCGGCACCGGAGGTCCACTCGACGAGGTGTTGTTGCGGATGGGGCTGATCCCACGGGACGGAAGCCGTGCCGGCGTCGGCCTCCGCGTAGAGATCCTCGAACCAACCGGACGGGTTGGCGGCCTGCAGCCGGCGGGCGTCGTCATCAGTGGACATGACCCACTTCTACCGACTCCACGCCGAACTCACCCGCGCATTTGCCGTTTCGGCAACGTCACTGGGCGGCGCGCGCCCGACCGATGTAGTCGACCAGGCCGTCGTCCGCGGGCCAGCCGATCTGCGAGCTGATCGCGGGCTTGTTCTCGTTCCACGACCGCTGCGCCGCGGCCTGGATCGCGGAGTCGCCGCCGGTGAACTCGGCGCCCAGCGCGTCCCACTGCCGCGACAGCTCGACGACGCGCGGGTCCGTCGGTGGAGTGCCGTCGGCCATGTGCCGGCGGATCTCCTTGACCAGCTCCAGCCAGGAGGCCTTCAGCGCCTCCACGGCCTTCGGGCCCATCGAGGCGGCGCGCGAACGCAGGTCGTTCAGCTGGTCGGCGGTGAAGTAGCTCTCGTACACGGACATCATCTCCAAAGTGGACAGAAGGGACTCGGTGGTGTGACCGTCGAGCAGCGAGGCGATCCGCGACCGCAGCGCGTCGACCTGCTGGACCTGCGTCGTCAACGCGGCCAGCTGGGCCTCGAAAATCGGCCGCAGCGAGTCCGAACGGGACAGTGCCGATCGGACCTCCTCCAGTGAGAGGCCGAGCTGGCGCAGCGATCTCACCTGATAGAGGCGGCGAACGTCGTCAGGTGTGTACCGACGGTGACCGGACGTCGTGCGCTCTGATGCGCTCACGAGTCCGATCTCGTCGTAGTGGTACAGCGTGCGGACCGTCAGTCCGCTCGCTTTGGCCAGGTCACCGATGCTCCAGCGGGTCACACGGCAACCGTAGGACCTCCCGCCACGGGAGGTTCAAGTCCTCAACACCCGATCGAGCGGATTAATTCGCGAACCAAATCAGCCGATGAAAACGAAGATCGGTCCCCAAACCAGATTGAGGAAAACTGTGTCTCGTTCCGGACTGCTTCGTGCCGCCGCTCTGCTCGCCGCCGGTGCGGCCCCGCTCCTCGCGGGTTCGGCCAACGCCGTCGAGGCTCTCCCGTCGCTGCCCGGCGTGCCCGAGGTCGGCGCGGACAAGATCGTCTCCGACGCCAGCCTGCCCGCCAACCCGCTCGAGTCGGCCGGGGCGCTGAAGCTCGGTCAGATCACCACGCCGGTCACGCCCGACGGCAAGGCCCCTGCCGTTCCGGCCGCCGCGCAGGAGCGCACCGCGCCGAACCCGATCGCGCCCGAGCTCGGCACCCTCCCGGCGCTGCCGAACGCCGAGGCCCTGGCCGGCAACGCGCACGTCGGCGACCTGAAGGCTCCGGCCCTGTCCGACCTGCCGACCAACGGCGTCGTGCCGAACCCGAACGTGCTGTCGGGCACGCTGCCGACGATCAACGGCTGAGTCGCACGCTGAAAATGGGCCCGTGCACGTCACGGGCCCATTTCGTGCACCAAGAGCGCGACGTACAACGAGAGCACGGACTCCGGGTCTTCCAAAGACACGCCCAGCACCTGCTCGATGCGGTTCAGCTGTTGGTAGTAGGCCGTGCGAGAGAGATGCGCGGCCGATGCGGCAGCCGACTTGTTGCCGCCGTTCTCGCACAGGCACCGCAGCAGCTCGACGAGCCGTGAGCCCTGGGCGTTGTCGCGTGCCAGCAACGGCCCCAGCTCGCGGTCCGCGAACGCCCGCACCCGCTCGTCCTCGCGCAGCAGGTGCAGCAGCCCGCGCAGCCGCACGTCGTCCAGCCGGTGGTAGAGCTGCGATCCCGGCGCCCGCAACGCCGCTCCCGCAACGTGCGCGGCCTCGCCGAGCGAGCGTCGAACGTCCGAAGTGGACGTCACGGTCGTGCCCACGGCGATCACCACGGTCGACGCCGCCGTGCGGTGGATCTCGCGCGCGACCTTGCGCAGCACCCCTTCCACGCCAACGGTCATCGGCACCGACAGCAGTGCCCGCACCGAGGTGTCGTCCACGACGCCGACCAGCGCCGCGACCGTGACCCGGCGCCCGGCCAAGGCCGTGGCCTCGGCAAGATCACGCAAAACTTCTTGGGTGGCAAGCGTTTGCCCGTGCAGCACGGACACCGGCCGGACCGCCACCCCGATCAGCTGACGGCGTTCCAGCGGCACACCCAGCGCCGCCGCCCGCGCGCCCAGATCCGGTGACTGCGGCGACTGCCCGAGCAGCTGGGCCAGCAGTGTCCGGTGCGTCTGCCGTTCCAACGACTCCCGATCGCGCGCCACGAGCCGATGCACGGCCAGCGCGGACGCAGCGCGCTCGGCGACCACCACGTGCCGGTGCGGCGGCGGCTCCGGCGACACCATCACCAGCCGTCCCCAGTCCGCGCCACGGGCCCCGACGATCGTGATCAGCCAGCCGGAGGCCGAGTGGTAGGCGGTCCGCTCGGTCACCGTGACCGCCCGCGAGCGCGCCGCCCAGTCGTCCAGCAACGTCACCGGGTCGTGGCCCGCCGCGTCGTAGGCCAGCACGTCGTGGCCCAGCGTCTCCAGCACGACCGCCAGCCCGGACGTCCGCGCCACCTCGCGCAGCACCTCGGCGGGCTCGGCACCGGCGACGGTCAGCGCCGTGAACGTCTCGTGCACCTGCTCCGCGGCCCGCAGCTCGGCCAGCTGGGCATCCACGATCAGCCCGACGACCGCCTCGGTGACGGCCACGTACTTGGTCTCCTCGGACAGCGTGACCAGCGGTAATCCGTGCCGCTCCGCCTCCGTGACCAGTGCGGCAGGCACGTCGTCGCGCCACCGCCTGCCCAGCTCGACGACCAACCCGGCGCAGCCCACCGCGGCCAGTTCCTCGACGTACCTGGCGAGGCCGGAGTCGGGCAGCATCACGCCGGTCGTCAGCACCAGTTCGCCGCCGCGCAGCAGCGGCGCGATGTCTGCGATCTCCGCCACATGCACCCACCGGACGCGGCGGGAAAGTCCAGCCGACCCGGCCACCAAACGCGGCTTACCCTGCCGGATCACCGGGAGAGCGACGACTTCGGCGACGGTCGGGTACATGGACACAACGTAATGCCAACCAGCCGATCCGGGTACAGGTTGTGCATGGCGGCCGACCGTCAGCCCCAGCAGACTCCGAAGCAGGAGAACCCTCTGGAGGACGTGATGGCCCACAAGGAGCTGCTGGCACGACACCGCGCGGTGATGCCGAAGTGGCTGGCCCTCTACTACGACGAGCCCATCGAGATCGCGAGCGCCTGCGGGCGCCGGGTGACCGACCGCGAGGGCACGACCTACCTGGACTTCTTCGCGGGCATCCTGACCAACGCCATCGGCTACGACGTCGCCGAGATCAGCGACGCGATCCGCTCGCAGCTCGACACCGGCGTCCTGCACAGCTCGACGCTGTACCTGATCAAGAACCAGATCGAGCTCGCCGAGAAGGTCGCGGAGCTCAGCGGCATCCCGGACGCCAAGGTCTTCTTCACCAACTCCGGCACCGAGGCCAACGAGACCGCGCTGATGCTCGCCACCACGGCCCGCCGCAGCGAGCAGGTCCTGGCCCTGCGCAACAGCTACCACGGCCGGGCGTTCGCCACGATCGCCATCACCGGCAACCGCGGCTGGTCGGCTTCGGCGCTGTCGCCGATCAAGGTCAGCTGGGTGCACGGCGGCTACCGCTACCGCAGCCCGTTCAAGGCCTTCTCGGACGCCGACTACATCAAGGCGTGCGTCGACGACCTGCGCGAGATCATCGAGACCACCACGTCCGGTGACGTCGCGTGCATGATCGCCGAGCCGATCCAGGGTGTCGGCGGCTTCACCTCGCCGCCCGACGGTCTGTTCCGCGCGTTCAAGGACGTCCTGGACGAGTACGGGATCCTGTTCATCTCCGACGAGGTGCAAACGGGCTGGGGCCGCACCGGCGAGCACTTCTGGGGCATCCAGGCGCACGACGTGGTGCCGGACGCGATGACGTTCGCCAAGGGCCTCGGCAACGGCCTCGCGATCGGTGGCGTGGTGGCGCGCGGCGACCTGATGGACACGATCAACGCCAATTCGATCTCGACGTTCGGCGGCAACCCGGTGTCGACCGCGGGCGCGCTGGCCACGGTGAACTACCTGCTCGACCACGACCTGCAAGCCAACGCGGCCAAGCTCGGCTCGCGGCTGCTGGGCGGGCTGCGGGAGCTCGCCGACAAGCACCCGGTCATCGGTGACGTGCGCGGCAAGGGCCTGATGGTCGGCGTCGAGTTCGTCGGGCCGGAGGGCGAGCCGAACGCGGGTGCCGCGGCCACGGTGCTGGCCGAGTCGAAGGCGCGCGGGCTGCTCGTCGGCAAGGGCGGGCTGTACGGCAACGTGATCCGGTTGGCGCCTCCGATGACGCTGACCGAGGACGAACTCGAAGAGGCGCTGGGGATCTTGGCGCAGGCGGTGGAGCAGGCGTGATCAAACACTGGATCAACGGCAAGCACTGGGAAGACACGCCCGAGCGCCTCGGCGACGTCTACGACCCGTCGACCGGCAAGGTGGCAGCACAGGTCGCGTTCGCCTCGGTGTCCGAAGTGGACGCTGCGGTCGCCTCGGCCGCGGAAGCGTTTGCGTCCTGGCGAAACGCGTCCTTGGCTCAGCGCTCGACGGTGATGTTCAAGTTCCGGGAGCTGCTCAACGACCGCAAGGGCGAGCTGGCCCAGATCGTCTCCGCCGAGCACGGCAAGGTCGTGTCGGACGCGGCCGGCGAGATCCAGCGGGCTCTCGAATCGGTCGAGTACGCGTGCGGGATCCCGCAGCTGCTCAAGGGCGGGTTCAGCGAGAACGCCTCGACGCGTGTCGACGTCTACTCGATCGAGCAGCCCGTCGGCGTGGTCGGCGTGATCTCGCCGTTCAACTTCCCGGCGATGGTGCCGCTGTGGTTCGTGCCGACGGCAATCGCCTGCGGCAACGCCGTGGTGCTCAAGCCGTCGGAGAAGGACCCGTCGGCGTCGATCTTCCTCGCCGAGCTGTTCGCGGAGGCCGGGCTGCCGGACGGCGTGCTGAACGTCGTGCACGGCGACAAGGTGGCCGTGGATCGGCTGCTGGAACACCCGACCGTGAAGGCGATCTCGTTCGTCGGCTCCACGCCGATCGCGAAGTACGTCTACGAGACCGGCACCTCGCACGGCAAGCGCGTGCAGGCGTTGGGCGGCGCCAAGAACCACATGGTCGTGCTGCCCGACGCCGACCTCGACTTGGCCGCGGACGCCGCGGTGTCCGCCGGGTTCGGCTCGGCCGGCGAGCGGTGCATGGCGATCTCGGTCGTCGTCGCGGTGGGGTCCGTCGGCGACGAGCTGATCGAGAAGATCAAGTCGCGGATCGCGGACGTCAAGGTCGGGTCCGGGCCGTCGTGCGAGATGGGACCGCTGGTCACCGGCGTGCACCGGGACAAGGTCACGTCCTATTTGGACGCCGGCGTCGAGGCAGGCGCGTCGCTCGTCGTGGATGGGCGGAACCACCCGATCGATGGTGACGCTGATGGGTTCTGGCTCGGGCCCACGCTATTCGACCACGTCGGCACGGACATGACGATCTACACCGACGAGATCTTCGGGCCGGTGCTGTCGGTCGTGCGCACCGAGTCGTACGACGAGGCCGTCGAGATGGTGAACCGCAACCGGTACGGCAACGGCACCGCGATCTTCACCAACGACGGTGGTGCCGCGCGCCGGTTCCAGAACGAGATCGAGGTCGGCATGGTCGGCGTGAACGTGCCGATCCCCGTGCCGGTGGCCTACTACTCGTTCGGTGGCTGGAAGGAGTCGCTGTTCGGCGACGCGCACGCGTACGGGCCGCACGGCGTGCATTTCTTCACGCGCTCGAAGGTGGTCACGTCGCGGTGGCTCGACCCGTCGCACGGTGGCGTGAACCTCGGGTTCCCGCAGAACACCTAGCGATGGTCGATCGCATATTGGAGTGAACGGGAGTAGGCCTCGCTGGTGATGGTCGCGCCGGACACGGTGTCGATGTCCGCGCTCTGCACCAGCAAGGCCTCCTCCCGCAGGATCGTTCGGTGGGATTCGGCATGCGGCATCGGCGTTGTGGGGGGTGCCCGGTGCGTGCGCTCGTTGCCTTCGGCGTGTGGGCTTATTTGGCTGCTCTTGCTGCCAAGGCTTCCGGGATTGGGTCGTAGCGGGAGAAGTGGCGGGTGAAGGTTCCGGTGCCTGAGGTCATCGCGCGTAGTTCTATGGCGTAGCGCAGGAGCTCGCTGGCTGGGACTTCTGCGCGGATCACCGT